>JAOZLL010000083.1 GCA_029934835.1 Flavobacteriaceae bacterium
CTTTTTAAATCATTTAAACCAATATGCAGATGCTGTGTTGGCTGATGATCAATACAAAAGAACACAGATTCAGGATAAAAGCATAAAAACAGATAGAATATTAGGTGCTTTTGATTGTGTGCATGCACCTTGTGTAGATACCTGCCCAACAACTCAAGGAATTCCAGATTATATGTATCATACTGCCAATGGCGATTTTGATAAAGCATTTGAGGTGATTAATAAGACAAATCCGTTTCCCAATACAACAGGAATGGTTTGTGATCATCTTTGTCAATCAAAATGTACGCGTATTAATTATGACAGCTCGTTATTGATTCGAGAAATCAAACGATTTGTCACAGAAAATGCTTCAAATACTAATACGATTCATTCGATAGTAAGTAAATTAGATAAAGCAACCAAGGTTGGAATTATCGGTGCTGGGCCATCTGGTTTGTCTGCCGCAAAGTTCTTAATTGAGGCAGGTTTTGAAGTAAATATTTACGAAGAAAAACAAAAGCCAGGCGGAATGGTAACAAGTGCTATTCCAGCATTTAGAATCGAAGACAAATCTATTCTAGAAGATGTAAAAAGGATTGAAAACCTTGGAGTGAAAATTCATTATGGCGTAAAGATTGACAAAATACTTTTTGCTGAGATTACTGTAAATAACGAATACGTATATATTGCTGTAGGAGCTCAAAAAGCCAAAGATGTGTATCTTGATGGAGTAGAGAGCAAAGGAGTTTATAATCCATTAGAGTTTCTATACGAAACAAAGGAAAATCCAAATTTAAATATTGGTAAAGATGTAATTATTATCGGAGGTGGAAATACTGCCATGGATGCTGCTCGTACCGCAAAACGATTGATTGGTGCATGTGGTTCTGTAAAAGTAGTTTACAGAAGAATGATTAAACAAATGCCAGCCGATTTTGATGAAATTTCGGCTGTTCAAGAAGAAGGTATTGAGATTATCGAATTGGTTTCACCACTGAAAATCAATACAAAAGAAGGAAAAGTGACTTCACTTTCTTGTGTAAAGATGGAATTGGGTAAAAAAGATGCCAGTGGCAGAGCCAAACCAATTGCTGTTCCTAATTCAGAATTTGAGATTTTTGTAGACAGTATAATCCCAGCCTTTGGGCAAGATGTAGACATTGATTTTGTAGATCAAGATTTGTTAAAAACAAAACCAAATAGCTATGAAACACAACTGCCAAATGTATTTATTGGTGGCGATGCCCTTCGTGGCGGATCTACGGTAATTCATGCCGTTGGTGATGGTAGAAAAATTGCTGAAGCTATTATTGAAAAAGTAACAAACCAAAAACCTGAAGAACATGCAATAGCTAAAAAAGATATTACAGCAAGAGAACTAAAGATTAAGAAAACTAAAAAAATATTTTCAACCGCTGATTATCATGCGCCTGATTCAAATATTTCTAATTTTAAGGTTATTTCTGTTTCTTTGACAAAAGAGCAAGCAATGGAAGAAGCTTCAAGATGTCTCTATTGTGATGATATTTGCGATGTTTGTACGACGGTTTGTCCTAACTTAGCGTTATATCCATTCGATGTTGAAACGGTAGAATACCAGTTAGATAAATTTGTTGTAGCCAATAATGAACTTAAGATTGTAATTGATAAATCTTTTGAAGTCACTCAAAAACATCAAATACTGCATTTAGCAGATTGGTGTAACGAATGTGGAAATTGTGAAACTTTTTGTCCGACTTCAGGTTCACCCTATAAAGACAAGCCACATCTACATTTAGATTATACTACATTTTTAGAATCAGCAGATTCTTGTTATTTTTACAAATCAGAGGATAATAAGATTCTTTATAAAGCTGGCAATCAAATATCTAGTTTAAGTAGAGAAAATGAGGAATTTATATTTCAAATAAATAATAACAAAATAGCTCTTGATACAAAAACTTTCAAGATTATAGGTCATAATCTAAAAGAACATGACATGATTGATATAGATCTTAAAGTTGCTGCAGAGATGAGTATCATTTTACAAGGAGCCAAACAATTAATAAATAAATAATACAAATATGCATTCGTTAAAAAAGACACTGGTTAGCTTCTAGATAAATATCTTAGCGCCTCAGCGTCTTAGCGGTGAAAAATCAATAATAATGAGAAACAAAGAACAAGTATTAAAAAATACAATTCAAAGATGCAAAGAAAGACATCTTATTTTACCTACTTATGAACAAATGAGAAATCCGGATTTAATTCCTGAAAAAATAAAAGATAAACTTAAGAATATTGGTTTATGGGATTTGAATTCACTCAACCTTTTTAGACTCACATGGAAAAACGAACCTACAAAAATGGGAGGTGGTTTCGGAGACGTAAATTATATTGAATTACCATCCGAATTAACAGGAGTAAAAGCTAGAATTATGATGCTTGTTGGAAAATATTTTCCAACAGGAGCACATAAAGTAGGAGCTACCTATGGACCATTAATCGAAAAATTAGTTACGGGTGAATTCGACCCAACAACACAAAAAGCTTTATGGCCATCTACAGGAAATTATTGTCGTGGTGGAGCCTATGATTCTTATCTTTTAGGATGTGAATCAATTGCTGTTTTACCTGAAGGAATGTCGCAAGAACGTTTTGATTGGTTACATAAAGTAGGAACCGAAGTCTTTGCAACACCAGGAACCGAGAGTAATGTAAAAGAGATTTACGATAAAGTAAAAGAATTGAAAGCAGAACGTGGTGACAAAATTGTAAATATGAATCAATTTGAGGAAATCGGAAATCCACTTTGGCATTATGCCGTAACTGGACCAGCTATGGAAGAGGTTTTTCAATCTGAAAAAGGTAAAAATAGTCGTTTTTCAGGTATGTTCTTAACACAAGGTTCTGCGGGAACATTAGGTTCTGCTGATTATTTAAGAGAAATTCATCCAACTTTTAAAGTATGCGCAGGTGAAGCTTTGCAATGTCCTACTTTACTTGAAAATGGCTTTGGAGAACATCGTATTGAAGGTATTGGTGATAAGCATGTTCCCTGGATACACAACATCAAAAATATGGATATGGTAGCAGGAATTGATGACAATCCAAATATCCGTTTAATGCGATTATTCAACGAAGAAGCAGGAAAAGATTTCCTTAAAAAGGAGATGAAAGTAAGTCCAGAATTAGTTGATAAATTGCACTTAATGGGAATTTCATCAATTGCAAACATGATGGGTGCCATTAAGATGGCAAAATACTACGAAATGGATGAAAATGATATGTTGTTTACGGTTGCCACAGATTCTATGGAAATGTATCAATCTAGAAAGAAAGAAGAGAATGAAAAACACGGTCCTTTTACCAATAGAGATGCAGCAGTGAGTTTTGAAGCAGATTTGATGGGAATCAATATTGATCATATCATTGAGATGAATTATTATCAGAAAAAACGCATGCACAATCTTAAATATTTTACATGGATTGAGCAACAAGGTAAAACGGTAGAAGAACTAAACGCACAATGGTATGATGAAAACTACTGGAAAGATCATTATGCAAAAGCGGCTGAATGGGATGAACAGATTAATGAGTTTAATGAAAGAACAGGTGTTTTAAAAGAATACTTATAAATGATATTCACCGCAAAGTCGCTAAGGCACAAAGTTTAATTCTTAGCGCTTTTGCACTAAAATAAACATTAGATAGTATTTTGAGTAAAAAATCTAAAATTTAAACCTATCGAATTCGACGTCATTAGAAAACAATTAATTTAATATAAAAAGATAAACAGTATTATGAAAAAACTTTTAATTATAACTTTAATAATAGTTTCAGGACATCTTTTTGCACAATCTACACCAAAAGATTTAATTAATAATTTTTTTGCAACTTATGAAAATGAGCCAGGAAAAGCAGTTAGGGAATTATACAAAACTAATATTTGGACCGAAAGGATTAAGGATGATATCGATAAGGTAGTAAATACTGTAAACGGATTTACAAAAGATTATATGGGAGAATATTATGGTTTTGAACTTATCACAACAAGAAAATTTTCTGATAGTTTTGAGCTATATTCATACCTTGTAAAGTATGATAGACAACCTATTAGGTATATTTTCAAGTTTTATAAACCGAATGATAAATGGGTTCTGTATGCTTTTTCACTTAATGATAGTATGGATGATGAAATTGAGGAGTCAGCAAAACTTTTCTATTTGGATCTAAAGGAGTAATAATTCTATTAGAATTTTGATAAAAGAGATTGGTAGCAGTAAAAACAAAAAATGAAAAAAACAAAATTCCATTACGAATGCAACGACTGCGGAGCTCATTACCAACCTAATGAGGTACAATATCTATGTCCTGTTTGTGCTGCTAAAAACACAGTTTCACAACCTCCAAAAGGAGTACTTAAAATAGTATATAATTATAAAAAACTTATAGAGAATAACATAGACTTTAATTCCTTAAACCAAAATGATTTTCTAGATCTTTTACCAATAGAAAGCATTAAAAATCTCCCGAATTTAAGAGTAGGAAAAACGCCATTATACAAACAAAAGAGTCTAGATAATACAGACTTACCATTTAATTTATTTTTAAAAGATGATGCTCAAAATCCGACATTTTCTTTTAAAGATAGAGCTTCAGCCATTGTTTCTGCTTATGCAAAAGAACAGGGTTTTGATACGATTGTTGCTGCTTCAACAGGTAATGCAGGTTCTTCATTAGCAGGAATTTGTGCGGCTCAAGGGCAAAAAGCAATTATTCTAGTTCCAGAAAGTGCTCCAAAGGCAAAATTGACACAAATTGTAATGTATGGTGCCAGTATTGTTCCCGTAAAAGGAACTTATGATGATGCTTTCGATTTGAGTATTAAAGCAACTGAGGAATTTGGTTGGTATAACCGAAATACAGCATTTAATCCGTTGACGATTGAAGGGAAAAAAACAGTTTCTTTTGAACTATTTGAACAACTTAATTTTACTGTTCCTGATAGAATGTTTGTTCCTGTGGGCGATGGTGTGATAATTTCAGGCGTTTACAAAGGTTTTGAGGATTTATTAAAGCTAAAAATCATCGATAAAATGCCTTGTATTGTTGCGGTGCAATCCGAAGGAAGTAACAATTTGATTAGCAATCTTGACAAAGAAAAATTTATAGTCAAAAGTAGTAACACGATAGCAGATTCCATTTCGGTTGATATTCCAAGAAACTACTATATGGCAAAAGATTTTTTAGAAAAGTATGCTGGTGAAATTCTCGCTGTAGCAGATGGAGAAATTATACAAGCATCAGGTATTCTATCTAAAAATTCAGGCTTATTTGCAGAGCCAGCAGCAGCCACAGCTTTCGCAGGATTTTTATCCTATTTTAAAGATCAAAAATTACTCGATAATTCAAATAATGTAGTAGTACTAACAGGTAGCGGTTTAAAAGATTTAAATTCGGTTCAAGAAATAATTGATATTCCGAAAGCGATTAATCCTTCTGTTGATGAAATGAAAAAACTATTAATAGACCTTTAGCACAAGAAAGATTAAATACTTTACGTCTCAGCGTCTTAGCGGTAAAAAAACATGATGATTACATTCAAACTAAACGGCATAAAAAAATCTTATTCAGATGATTCTGAAAGAAGCTTATTAGATTATTTACGAATAGATCAAAAGATAACATCGGCTAAAGATGGTTGTTCGGGTGAAGGTGTTTGCGGTGCTTGTACGGTTGAAGTTAATGGAAAAGCAAAGATGTCTTGCGTAACCAAAATGAAAAGGTTGGAAGGTGCAGAAATTTTCACTTTAGAAGGAATTCCTGAATATGTAAAAGATACCATCGCTAAAGCTTATGTAAATAAAGGTGCCGTGCAATGCGGATTTTGTACACCAGGTTTTATCAGTCGTACAAAAGTACTTTTAGAAAATAAACCCAAGCCAAGTTTAGACGAAATTCAAAAAGCGATAAAACCACATATTTGTCGTTGTACAGGTTACAAAAAAATTGAGGAAGCCATTAGTTGTGCCGCAGAAGCTATTCAAGAAAATAAACACTTAGAAATAACCAAAACATCGGGTAAAATAGGGATTTCACATCCCAAATACCAGGCCTATCAAACTGCTATTGGCGAACGTGATTTTGTAGAAGATATGCGATTAGAAGGTATGTTGCATTCCGCATTAAAATTTAGTGAATATCCCAAAGCAAAAGTCCTAAAAATTGATACAAGTCAAGCTCTAAAATTAGAAGGAGTACACAAAGTATTCACTGCGTCAGCTATTCCTGGAGCTAAAAAAATTGGATTGATAGCACAGGATTGGTCAGTGATGATTGCTGAAGGTGAAACCACACATTATATCGGTGATGTGATTGCTGGTGTAGTTGCTGATACGAATGCAATTGCTAGAAAAGCAGTTAAACTTATTCAAGTAGATTACGAAGTGTACAAACCTGTAACCGACGTTTTTAAAGCGATTGATGGTGATAGAGTACATCCCGAAAGACCCAATAATTTTAATACCAGTCAGTTTACAATTGGTGAAGTAGATGAATTATTAAAGAGCTCAAAATATATCTCAAAAGGCAGTTTTGAAACCCAACGAATAGAACACGGTTTTTTAGAAAAAGAAGCGGCAGTTGCACGTCCTGATGGAAAAGGCGGAATCGAACTTTTTAGTCAAAGTCAAGGTGTTTATGAAGACCGCAGACAAGTAGCCCAAATACTTAATCTGTCGGAAGATAAAGTGCGTGTTACCCTAATTCCGAATGGTGGTGGTTTTGGTGGAAAAGAGGATTTAAGTGTGCAAGGTCATGTTTCCTTGTATGCTTTTTTGCTGAATAAGCCTGTAAAATTAGCTTTGACACGTGCTGAATCCATACAATTACATCCAAAACGTCATCCTGTTTTTATGGATATGGAAGTTGCAGCAGATGAAAATGGAAAATTGATAGCCTTAAAATTACGAGCCGTTGGTGATACAGGAGCTTATGCTTCGGTTGGTGATAAAGTTTTGGAACGTGTCGCTGGTCATGCTGCTGGAGGCTATTTTATTCCTGCGATTGATATCGAAGCCAAAACAGTTTACACCAACAATATTCCTTGTGGTGCCATGCGCGGATTTGGTGCAAATCAAGTTACTTTTGCCTTAGAGGTTTGTCTCGATGATATTTGCAAACAAGGCGGATTTGATAGATGGCAATTTAGATATGATAATGCTTTGGTAGATGGTTTACGAACCTCAACAGGGCAAATTGTAAATGGCGTAGGTATTCGAGCTTGTTTAGATGCCGTAAAAGATGATTTTAATAATGCCAAATATGCAGGATTAGCCTGCGGAATTAAAAATTCGGGTGTTGGAAATGGGATGGTTGACGAATCAAAAGTTAAGATAAAAATTGTCTCTCAAAATAAGATAATTCTCTCTCATGGATGGACAGAAATGGGGCAAGGCGTACATAATATGGCTTTGCAAACATTATGTCAAGAAACAGGAATCGATCCAGAAATCATCGAAGTAATTGTAGATACCGAAGATCAAATAAAAACGGGAATGACGACTTCGTCAAGAGCCACAGCTTTGGTTGGTTTGGCAGTGATTAACGCTAGTAAATCCTTAAAAAAAGATTTAGAAACAAATTCGTTGCAAGACTTAAGTGGTAAATTGTATCAAGGAGAATTTGCCTGTGATTGGACCACAAAACCAGGAGCAGATGTAGAAGAACCAATTATTCATTATTCCTATGGCTATGCAGCACAAGTCTGTATTTTAGATGATGCTGGAAAAGTGGTTAAGATGATCGCCGCACACGATGCAGGAAAAATTATGAATCCGATGTTATTTGAAGGACAAATAGAAGGAGCTGTCCACATGGGATTAGGTTATGCACTTACGG
>JAOZLL010000084.1 GCA_029934835.1 Flavobacteriaceae bacterium
TAATTCCGTTTGAAGAAGAGTTAAACTTTGCAAAAGCCTATATGGAACTTCTTAAAATGAGATTTGAAGGAGCTTTGATATTTGAAACACCCAAGAATATTTCAAATTCTAATTATAAAATTGTTCCACTATCCTTACAACTATTATTAGAAAATGCTGTAAAACATAATGCAATCTCGGCAGAGCAACCATTAAAGATAACAATAAGCATTCATGATGATGAATTGCAAATAACAAACAATTTTAATAAGAAAAAAACACTCAACAAAGGTACAGGAGTAGGACTACTCAATATAATTGAACGATATGAACTCATAACAGACAGAAAGGTCATAGTAGAAAAAACAAAAGGGATCTTTAAAGTCATTTTACCATTACTAACACAAAAAACAAAAATCATGAAAACAAGTAATCAAAACGAAGAACTACGTTATATCAGAGCAAAAGAAAAAGTAGAAAAGATGAAAGGATTTTATGGAAATATAATCTCTTATGTCTTTGTTAATACCTTTCTTGTTGTTCTAAATTATAATACAGGATGGGAACACAAATGGTTTATTTATCCGATGATTGGTTGGGGAATTGGTGTTGTTTTTCATTATTTCGAAGCTTTTGGGCATTATCCTTTTTTAAGTAAAGGTTGGGAAGAAAGAAAAATTAACGAAATAATGAACAATGATAAAAAAGAAATGTGGGAATAATGAATTTAGAATAAGAATAAATCCTTAAATTTTTTCAAACTATAAACTAAATAATAATGGACATACAAAACAATAAAATAAGTTACAACAGGGCAAAAAAGAAAGTGAAAAAGATCAAAGGATTTTACATTCATCTAGCAGTTTATTTGGTGATAAATACTTTGTTAGTAATAAGTAATACTTTAGCAAACGGTTGGGATGGTCTAAAAAGTAGCCTTCTTACAACTAGCCTATTTTGGGGAATTGGCCTCTTCTTTCACTGGTATGGTGTATTTGGAAAATCACTTTTCTTTAAAAATTGGGAAAATCGAAAAATTAAGGAGTTAATGGATGAGGACAATTAGAATTATGAGGATTTTATTAAATGTCTACATTTTGTCTAGATTATTTTTATGAGGATGCTCAATTCTTACTCTATTTTTGACCCGTTGAAGCAGAGGTTTTATATTTCTGTTTCGAACCCAAAAAAAAGGGGGAAAAAAGGGTAAAGCCTACTGAACTTATTTATAAGTAAAGTAGGCTTTTTTGTTTTCAATAATTTGATTACTTTTATGAGTTGTAAAAACCCAAAAAAAATGTCAACTTCAACTTTCCAAAAATTAGCGTTACTTGTTGCTCTTAGCTTTTTAAATTTGCTTAGAGTCGGAGCACAACAGAATAAAGATTCACTAGCTTATTATAAGTTGCAGCTTAAACAAGCGAATGAAATACCTGTCGATTCAGTTATAGCCCTTTATACAAAGGCCAAACAATTTGCCGATATTCCCGAAGTAGTTGTACTAGCCAGAAATGAAGCTGACTATTTAACGAATCAAGGGTTAAAGGATATTACGTACCAAAAATATGAAAGGGCAATAGCCTTAGCTCAAGATAATGAATTGAAGGTTTTAGAGGGATTGCTTTATGTCGATTTAAGTAATTATTATTATAATTTTAATAAAATTAAGTTGGCATACAAGACAATTTTAAAGGCAAAAATTATTTTAGAAAACGCAACTCCAAATGAAATTGCTTTATATAATGGGATAAATAATTCCCATATAACTCGAGAAGAGATGTTAGATCCTATAATCTTTAATATTGGAGTAATGGCGCTAGATAATAAAGAATATGATAAAGCAGAACTTCATTATAATGAATCGCTTAGTTTTTCTATTAAGCAAAATAATAAACAAGGAATAGTAGATGCTAAGATTAATTTAGCAAATCTCTTATTAGAGAAAGGAGAATTTAAGAAGAGTAATCAAGCTCTTTTTAAATTATTAAACGATAGTATTGAGCTAAATAGTGATTTAGTCCTAGTTTATTACAATATTTCAGCTAATTATTTAGAGTTAAAAGAGTATCAGAGAGCACTTCAATACATAGATAAGACTATAAGTACAAACGATTTGCTCGAGAATGATCTCATGCTGGTTCATTTGTTTTTCTTAAAAGCCAATATTTTTAAAAACTTAGAAAAGTATAAAGAAGCAAAACAACTGTTGATTAAGGCTAAAAAAATATTAATTTTCAATGATGACCTTCCATTTCTTTTAGAAGTATATAAAGAATTGGCAGAGATTGAAGTTTTAAATAAGAATCCAAAAGAATCAAATTTCTATTACAAAGCACTGTTAGCTATTCAAGATACTATTAAAAAAAGAGAAGGTATAGGTTCATATGAAGAAATATTATTAGAAAATAAACTGTATAATCAAGAGCAACTTAATACTAATCAACAAAAGAGTATTGTATTAGCAAAAAAACGTGGAAATTTATATCTAAGATTAATAATAATAGGTGTTGTAATATTTCTTATTCTAGGTTTACTTTTCTATTTATATAGAGAAAATAATCAAAAACACACACGTTTACTACAGCAAAAAGCCAAAATAAAAGAAATTGAATTTGAGAATAAAAGAGAGTTAGAGATTTATGAAACGAGAATTATACAAGATGATTTAAAAGCCAAAAAAAGAGAATTGTTATTAGCTTTATTATTTACAAAAAAACGAAAAGAAAAACTAAAACAAATAAGAAAAAAAATAGATAACCTGTCAGAGAATAGCGTTATTACAAGAGAGCACCTAGAAAGTATTAAAAAATATATTACAGAAAAATCGGATGAATTAGATGCTGAAGAAAATGTAAAACAACAAATTGTAAATACACACAAAGATTTTTTCAGTAGTTTGTTAAAAAAATATCCAAAACTTTCTTCAACCGAATTAAAAATACTTGCTTACGTAAGAGTAGATATGAAAACTAAAGAAATTGCTGATATTCAAAATGTGAGTATTGATGCCGTTCGAAAAATGCGATATCGCATCAGAAAAAAATTGGAGCTGAATCCAAAACAATCACTCGAAAAGTTTATCTTGCAGTATCATTAATCTATTTTTAAATGTTGAAAACGATTATCATAGAAGATGAAAAGCCTGCTGCAAGACGCCTAGAAAGATTGTTAGAAAGAAACGAAATCAAATGCTTAGTTAAATTACATAGTGTAGCTGAATCCATAAAGTGGTTTGAGAATAATGCACAACCCGATTTGATATTTTTAGACATTCAATTATCTGATGGTTTGTCATTTGAAATCTTTGAACAAGTAAAAGTTACAAGTGCTATAATTTTCACAACTGCATATGATGAGTATGCGCTTAAAGCATTTAAACTCAACAGTATAGATTACCTTCTTAAGCCAATTGATAGTGATGAATTAGCAGTCGCTATTCAAAAGTTTGAAACTTTGCATCCACAAACTTCTAATTTTTCTATGAATATAGATAACCTAAAAGCTTTATTAAATGTTGAAACGACAACTTATAAGCAACACTTTACAACCCAAATAGGTCAACACTTGAAGATGATTAAAACAAGTGATATTGAATGTTTCTTTAGTGAAGATAAAGCTACTTTTGTTTACACAATATCAGGAAAAACCTATGTATTAGATAATCCTTTAGAGAAGATTAGTCTCCAAGTAAACCCCAAAGAATTCTATAGAGTAAATCGTAAATTTATTGTTAATTTAAATACTATTAATGATATCATTTCCTACACAAACAGTCGTTTACAAATTAAACTAAAATCATTTAAGGAATATGATATTATTGTAAGTCGAGAAAAAGTAAAAGACTTTAAAGAATGGATTTCAAATTAACAAGTATAAAGTTACAAGAATAGAGTTTGTAAAAGTAAATCATCAAGCATTTTTAATCGCATTTTTAAATTGTAAATATTCTGTTTATTTCCCTCAATTTCTTGTAGTTAGGTAAATAAAAATCACTAAATTTGCACTCCTTTTTACGAGAGCAGACTTAAAAGGGAATTAAACATATAACTATAATCTAACATCTCTTGATGTTTTTGTCGTGTATAAGTCTGAAAAACAACAAGATACAAATTATTTGACTATGTCAAAATTACAAGAAAAAATTGAATTTTATTCACAAGAAGCTGACAAGCTAGGAATCAAATTAGATGCCGATTTGTTTGGAAAAGTAACAAAAGGATTAGGTCCTTCAATTTACAAACAAGATGCTGAAGTCGTTTCTTGCTCACAAGAGGATGAACTTACAACCGTTAAAAAGAATTTCTTAATTAAAAAATTAGGATTAGAAGATGGTGAAGCTCTCGATACTGCAATTGCAGAAGTATGTGAGAAAATGGGAAAATCAAACAAAAATAAATACCGTGCGATTTTTTACTTTTTGTTAGTAGAGAAATTTGATAAAGCTGCCATATATGGTGATGCCGAAACAAAAAAAGAACCTAAAACAGTTGCTAAAGAAGTCGAAAAGAAAGAAGTCGAAAAGAAAGATGTTGAAAAGAAAGATGTTGTAGAAGAAGTTAAAGAAGAAAAGAAACCAAAGGCAAAAAAGGAAGCAAAAGCTAAAGTGGCTACTCCAGTTGTTGAAGAGAAAGCTGTTACAGAAGCTCCAGTTGCTGAAGAAGTACAAGAGGAGATTAAAGAAGAGGTACAACCAGTTGTTGATCCTCAAGAATTTCTAGATAACTTTGATTGGCATAAGTATGAAGAAGGTATAGAAGAGGTTGACGAAAAGCATTTAAAAGAATTTGAAGCAGCTCTTGAAGGTACTTTAGGTTTTGTAAACGAACGTGAAGTAATTGATGGTACCATTGTTCGCATGACTGATCGTGAGGCGATAATTGATATCAACTCAAAATCAGAAGGTGTTATTTCCTTAAACGAATTCCGTTATAATCCTGCTTTAAAAGAAGGAGATAAAGTTGAAGTTTTAGTCGACAAAAGAGAAGACAGTACAGGACAACTAGTTTTATCTCATCGTAAAGCACGTGTGATTAAAGCTTGGGATCGTGTCAATAATGCACATGATTCAGGTGAAGTTGTTACAGGTTATGTTAAATGTCGTACTCGTGGAGGAATGATTGTTGACATATTTGGAATTGAAGCATTCTTACCAGGTTCACAAATTGATGTAAAACCTATTAGAGATTACGATCAATTTGTTGATAAAAACATGGAATTCAAAGTTGTGAAAATCAACCATGAATTCAAAAATGTTGTTGTTTCGCATAAAATCTTAATTGAAGCAGATTTAGAAGAACAAAAAAGAGAAATCATTGGTCAATTAGAAAAAGGTCAAGTATTAGAAGGTGTGGTTAAAAACATTACTTCTTATGGTGTCTTTGTTGATCTTGGTGGTGTTGATGGACTAGTTCATATTACAGATTTATCTTGGAGTCGTGTTTCACATCCAAATGAAGTAGTAGAATTAGATCAAACAATTAACGTCGTAATCTTAGACTTTGATGAAGATAAATCACGTATCCAATTAGGATTAAAACAATTAAGTGAACATCCTTGGGATGCCCTAAGTGCTGAACTTAATGTTGGTGATAAAATAAAAGGTAAAGTAGTTGTAATCGCTGATTATGGTGTATTTGTTGAAGTAGCTGAAGGAGTAGAAGGTCTTGTTCACGTATCTGAGATGTCCTGGTCAACGCATTTACGTTCTGCATCTGACTTTGTAAAAGTGGGTGATAAGATCGATGTTGAAGTATTAACTTTAGATCGTGAATCACGCAAAATGTCACTAGGGATGAAACAATTAACACAAGATCCTTGGTCTGCAGTTACTGAAAAATATCCTGTAGGATCAGTCCATGCAGGTAAGGTTCGTAACTATACAAACTTTGGTGTTTTTGTTGAATTAGAAGAAGGTATAGATGGTTTAGTATATATCTCTGATTTATCTTGGACTAAGAAAATTAAACATCCATCTGACTTTGTAAATGTTGGTGATGAACTTCAAGTGAAAGTTTTAGAACTTAATGTAGAAGAACGTAAACTGAACTTAGGTCACAAACATACGACTGAAAATCCTTGGGATTCTCATGAAGAAAGTTATACCGTTAGTTCTAAACATCAAGGAACAATCAAGGAAAAAGTTGAAAAAGGAGCAATTGTTACTTTTGAAGATGGTGTAGAAGCATTTATTCCAGGTCGTCACATGACTAAAGAAGATGGTAGTAAACTGGATAAAGGTGATACTGCTGATTTCTTAGTGCTTGAATTTAGTAAAGAGTATAGAAGAATTGTAGTTTCTCACATGGCAACTTACAAAGAAGAGGAAGAAAAAGCAGTTAGAGCTGCTGCTAGAAAAGTTGAGAAAGCAGAACCTACAACATTAGGTGACGCAAACGAAGCATTGGCCGCTCTTAAAGCAAAAATGGAAAAAGGAAAATAATCCTTTTAATACATAATTTAATTATAAAAAAACCGCCTTTTTGGCGGTTTTTTTTATTGATTATAATGGGGTGAAAATAAAAGCTGGGAAGTAGGAATATTGAATATTTTTTAGATACAAATAACCGATATTGATAAGTGACTTTAACAACGGTCTCGGCTAAAAAACGTTGTGGGTTTTATATGCCTTAATTATCAGTTTATAAAATTAGACAAATCTTTGGATTTGTCCGCTGATTCTTTCCACTTATATTGCCAAATCCAAAGATTTGGCGGTGTTTATAGATACAAAACTAACTTTGAGGCAATAACATTAGCCACAATGGATTTTAACCAATGTTGTATGCAGTTTTTTATATTCAGTCAATTAACGTTCCTCTTAATGTATTCAGTAATTTAGTCAACCGAGTGTCTTTCAAATCCGAAATTCTATATTCTCTATATACTTTTTCTCCGTCTCGAAGAGCAATTTCATAATCATTAAAATTCAACGTTTCTATTTTCACGTGCTTTTGGTCAGTCCGTAATCCGAAATCCACAGAACGAGAAAAAATCAGAGTGAACATTGACGTTCCAATTCGGAAGTGTTTCCACTCGCTATTTTCTTTCATTTCGATTATTAAGTCACGTATTGGAATCCATTTGTCAAATCCACCATTATTAATCAGCATTTGATATCTCTCAAGAGTTTCATTCCATGATTTTTCAAAACAATTTATTATTAATTCTGTTTTGTTGTTCATTAGTTATGGTCGAATTCCAACTGATGTCAAAATTAGTTGTTGAATATCAGTTATTTATCTAAATTTATTAAAGGTTTTAGATTATTTTTATTATTCCAAATTTCTCCTGCTTTAATTAAAGAAATTTCAAGCCCAGATATTGAATCTTTTTTAAGAGGTAAAAGTATAAACCAAATATCATTGCTGTCACATTCACCAAATGATTTAATTCCAAGTGCTCTAGATTTATGATTTTTTGGATTTAAATTATATTTTTCAATTATTTCTTCTACTTCTAAAATTTCATTTCCATTTGAAAGCTCTATTCGATAATTTTCAGCAATTTTACATTGTGAGTTTTTACTGAAAATATATCGATTAAATCTTTTTTTGAACGACTGCTTTTCAGCTTTTCCTATATAGATGGGTTCTTTCTTGTGTCCCCATATATAAACTCCACTTTCATTAAAAATTTTAAGTGATATCTTGACCTTGTCAATATCCGTCCACTTTATTCTTTGATTTTCATATTCATCTCCTTCCCAAAAACCTTTGGAAAAACTTGAAGTTAATAGCTTATCATATGCTATTTCTATTGTATTAATAAATTTTAAATAATCTTTTTCCATTTTTTTAATTGCATACAACGTAGTTATATCCGCAGTCTCATTTTATGATATTGACGTATATAACGTGTTG
>JAOZLL010000085.1 GCA_029934835.1 Flavobacteriaceae bacterium
AAAAAAATAGCTATGATAGTTTTAAAATTTGGAGGCACTTCACTTGGGAGTGTAAATAGAATAAAAGAAGTAGCAAAGTTGGTAGTTACTACAGAGTCGAAAATAGTTGTACTTTCTGCTATGTCTGGTACGACAAACGAACTAGAGGAAATTGCTAATTATTTGTATAAAAAAAATAATGAAGCAGCTAATGAACTAATTATCGCTTTAGAGCGAAAATATATTAACATTGTAAACGAGCTTTTTGTAACTGATGATTATAAAACAAAAGGAAGTGAATTAATACTATCACACTTTAAAAGTATTAAATCATTTACACAAGATTTGTTTACGCTTTTTGAAGAAAAATCAATTTTAGCACAAGGTGAATTGATTTCAACTGCATTATTTCATTATTATTTGAGTGAGAATAATATAAAATCAGTACTTATCCCAGCGTTAAATTTTATGCGAACAGATAAAGATGGTGAACCTGATTTATTTTATATTAAAGAAAATATTAATCGAGAAATTAATGCTTACCCTAACGAAACACTGTTTATAACACAAGGCTATATTGCTAGAAATGTTTTTGGTGAAATTGATAATCTGAAAAGAGGCGGAAGTGATTATACAGCATCCCTTATAGGAGTAGCTATTCATGCGACAGAAATTCAAATATGGACAGATATTGATGGGATGCATAATAATGACCCACGAATTATTGATAACACAAAACCTTTAGCTAATATATCTTTCGATGAGGCTGCAGAATTAGCATATTTTGGTGCTAAAATTCTACATCCTGCAAGTGTGCATCCTGCTAAAATAGCCAACATACCAGTTAGATTAAAAAATACCATGCGACCTAAATCTATTGGCACTTTAATTACAAGTAAAACAAATGAGAAGGGCATAAAAGCTATCGCTGCCAAAGACGGAATAACGGCAATAAAAATAAAAAGTGGAAGAATGCTTCTGGCACATGGTTTTATGAGAAAGATTTTTGAAATATTTGAAATCTACAAAACCTCAATCGATATGATTACTACTTCTGAGGTAGCAGTTTCGATAACAATAGATGAAACAAAATATTTAGCTGATATTGTTGATGAATTGAGAAAATATGGAACTGTTGAAATGGAAGCAAATTATACAATAGTTTGTATTGTAGGTGATTTTATAGCCGAAAGTAAAGGGTATGCAGCAACTATTTTTAATGCGCTGAGAAATATTCCCATTCGAATGATATCTTATGGTGGAAGTAGGCATAATATATCATTCTTAATTAAAACAGTTCATAAAAAAGAAGCATTAACAGCACTTAATTCAACCTTATTTTAATATGTTTAGTTTTGAAATTATAGAGCGTTTTAAAAATACGCCAACTCCATTTTATTATTATAATTTGGAATTGTTAAAAGATACATTACGGATTGTAAAAGAGGAATCTGAGAAATACAATTATCATGTACATTATGCACTAAAGGCAAATTCAAATGTTGAAATATTAGAAACTATTCAATCATATGGATTAGGCGCCGACTGTGTAAGTGGTAACGAAATTACGAGAGCAAAAGAATTAGGTTTTCCAAGTGAAAAAATTGCTTTTGCCGGAGTTGGTAAATCGGATGAAGAAATAAATACTGGATTAGAAAATGATATTTTTTGTTTTAATTGTGAATCAATTCCGGAGTTGACAGTGATTGATGAGTTGGCTCAAAAGAAAAATAAAATTGCAAACATTGCTCTGCGAATTAATCCAAATGTAGAAGCCAATACGCATCATTATATCACTACAGGTTTAGAAGAAAATAAATTTGGAATCAATCGCTGGGAACTTGAAAATGTGCTTGAGATATTACAAACCCTAAAAAATGTTAAATTGATAGGTTTGCATTTTCATATTGGTTCCCAGATAACTGATTTAAGTAACTTTAAAGGACTTTGTTTACGTGTTAATGAAATTCAAAAATGGTTTTACGAACATCAAATAATTGTTAAGCATATAAATGTTGGGGGAGGATTAGGAATTAATTATGAAAATCCAAAACAAGAGCTAATTCCAGATTTTAGTTCATATTTTAGTTTGTTTAATGATTTATTAGAATTAAGACCCCAGCAAGAATTGCATTTTGAGTTAGGGCGTTCTATAGTAGGTCAATGTGGAACATTAATCAGTAAAGTATTGTATGTTAAAAAAGGAATAAATACTAATTTCGCTATTATTGATGCAGGCATGACGGAATTGATAAGACCAGCCTTATATCAAGCCTTTCATAAGATAGAGAATCTTACTTCTATTGATGACGTAAATGAACGATATGATGTTGTTGGGCCAATTTGTGAATCTTCTGATAGTTTTGGCAAAGCTTTACTTTTACCAACAACCACAAGAGGGGATATGATTGCTATAAATTCTTGCGGAGCTTATGGGGAAGTGATGGCGTCGCAATACAATTTAAGAAAGTTACCGAAATCTATTTATTGATATAAAAAAACATTATGTTTGCAACGTCAAAATGAGACTAGAAAATAAAAATATGATGTGTTTTATGATGTGTAAAGAAATTTACGCAAGGACACTATTGTATAAAAAATAGAAATAATAAGATATACAAAAGCCTTTGCACTTGCAAAGGCTTTTTTTTTGACTAAAATTTAAATAAAATGAATAAAAGCCAATCTTCAATGTATGCTTATATCCAAATGGAAATGCATATGATAATGCACATAATGCAACCGTATTACCTAGATTGAAAAGATAAAAACTATATCATTTTAAAGTCCCTTTGGTAATACGTAACTAAAGGGACTTTTTTTTTGACTATAATTTAAATAATAAATACATAAAATAATGGACAATTTAACACAAAAAACAAAAGCCCTTCACGTAGGGCACGACACTAAATTAACAGAAGGAACAAGGGCAGTTCCAATTTATCAAACTTCTTCGTACGTATTTAATGATACAGAACATGCAGCCAATTTATTTGGCTTAAAAGAATTTGGTTTTATTTATACTAGACTAAACAATCCAACAAACGATATTCTTGAAAAACGTTTATCAGCAGTAGAAGGTGGTGTTGGGGCAGCAGTATTTGCATCAGGTACGGCAGCTATTTCTTCTACTTTTTTAACTCTTTTTAAATCTGGAGATCATATAGTAGCTTCTGGCAGTTTGTATGGCGGCACTTTCAATTTACTCAATGTAACTTTACCCAGATTTGGTATTGAAACTTCTTTTGTTAATGCCGATAAAATTGAAAATTTCGAAAATTTCATTCAGGAAAATACCAAAGCCATTTTCATAGAATCTCTTGGAAATCCAAAACTCGATGTATTGGATATTGAAGCAATTGCAAAAATAGCGAAAGCAAACGGAATACCATTAATAGTTGATAATACAGTAGCTACTCCGGCCCTACTAAATCCTATAAAACATGGTGCAAGCATTGTAATTCATTCATTAACAAAATTTATTGGTGGGCAGGGAACTTCCTTAGGTGGTGTAGTAATTGATGCCGGCACTTTTGACTGGACAAATGGTAAGTTCCCTGAGTTTACTGAGCCATCAAAAGGATATCATGGTTTAAAATACTCTGAAGCATTAGGCGAAATTGCATTTATTGTAAAATTAAGATTAGAGGGCTTACGTGATTTTGGAGGTGCTTTAAGTCCATTCAATGCTTTTCAAATTATACAAGGATTAGAAACGCTGGAGGTAAGAATAAAGCAACATTCTAAAAATGCCCTTGAGCTTGCACAATGGTTAGATAACCATAAACAAGTCGCATGGGTAAATTATCCAGGTTTAAAAAACAGTAAATATAATGATCTCGCAAAAAAATACTTAGCCAAAGGGCAAAGTGGAATAGTTACTTTTGGGCTAAAAGGAGGTTTTGATGCATGTAGAAAGCTAACTGATTCTACTCGCATATTTTCTCTTTTAGCCAATATTGGTGATACCAAATCATTAATTATTCATCCTGCAAGTACTACCCATCAACAACTAAATACAGATGATCAACTATCAGCTGGCGTAAGTCAGGATTTAATTAGGTTATCTGTTGGACTTGAGGATATTGAAGATTTAAAAAATGACTTAGAACAAGCAATAAACTCAATATAATGTGTGAATTAAAATTTCATTCTTTATTAAACTATAAAACTTTTAGAGGTATCCAGTTCGAAAAATTGGATATCTCTTATCAGATTTTTGGTGAAGAATTACATACAGCACCTGTTGTTTTAGTTAATCATGCTTTAACAGGAAACTCTGATTTAAACAGTAACAAAAAAGGCTGGTGGAAAGAAATTGTAGGTGATAATAAACTAATCGACACCAAAAAGTATACAGTTATTGCTTTCAATATTCCGGGAAACGGCTACGGCAATAACCTCATAAGAAACTATAAAGACTTTATTGCCAAAGATATTGCAAAGCTTTTCTATTTGGTTTTAAAGGAACTGAAAGTAAAGAGTTTATACGCGGCTATTGGAGGCTCAATAGGAGGCAGTATTGCTTGGGAAATGGCTGCGCTTTTCCCTAAATATATCAAATATTTAATTCCTATTGCTTCAGATTGGAAGTCGAGCGATTGGATTATTGGGCATAATGCTATACAAGAAAGTATTTTATTAAACTCCAAACAACCATTGCAAGATGCAAGAAAAATGGCCATGCTATTTTATAGAACACCTGCATCATTTACCAAGAAGTTTAATAGGACAAAAACAGAAAATAGCGAACTATATAATGTAGAATCCTGGCTTAATCACCACGGAGAAAAGCTCGTTAGCAGATTTAAAATAAATGCCTATTTAATGATGAACCATTTATTGACAACAATAGACATTTCAGAAGAGCATATATCTATGGAAGAAACATTCAAGGCAATTGAATCTAAAATCATACAAATAGCCATAAATACAGACTTGTTTTTTATAAAGGAAGAAAACATTAAAACAAAAGCTGTTCTTGATAAGTGTATGGTTATAAATGAATATCATGAAATAAAATCAGTTGATGGTCATGATGCATTTTTAATAGAGCACGAACAAATCACACAATTTTTAAAACCTATATTTAAATAAATAATACCAATTTGGTATAAGAGTAAGTATATAAATTATAAAAAGATGAAAATAATAAAATTTGGAGGTTATTCTCTAAAAAATGGAAACGGTATTGAAAATGTAATTTCGATTCTACAAAATAAACTTAAGAATAGAGAAAAAATTTACATAGTGCTTTCTGCGAGAGGAAATACCACCGATCAACTAGAGTTTTTTTTAGAGGAAGCAAAAAATGGAAATGACTATGCAGATGAATGGGAAAAATTTAAAGCATATCAGGTTGAACCTCTTGCAAGCATTAATTTTAAAAAAGAATTTCAGTTACTTGAAGACATTTTTCAAGGAATAAGACTAACTAAAGATTACAGTTCAAAAGTTAAAGACTTGGTATTAGCACAAGGAGAAATTTTAGCTACACAACTAGTTGCTGAGATATTGAACTCTAAGGGCTTTAAGAGTAATGCGGTTGATAGCAGGTTGTTTTTAAAAACTGATAGCACTTATGGAAATGCTATTATTAATGATACAATATCTGAACAAAAAACCATTAATTTCTTTCACTCTCTTGACAAAGAAAGCACGCCAATTATCACGGGGTTTATATCATCGAACAAACAAAATGAAACTACCACTTTAGGAAGAAATGGATCTAACTATTCAGCATCTCTAATTGCGAATTATTTAAATGCAGAAGAAATACAAAGCTATACCCATATTAATGGAATTTATACTGCAAATCCAACATTAGTAAACAATGCAAAAATTATAGAGCAAATTAATTATACGGAAGCCCATGAATTGGCAAGTTTTGGAGCCTCAATATTACATGTAAAGACTATTGCTCCTTTGGTAGAAAAAAATATTCCGCTACGTATTCTAAATAGCTTTAACAGGAATAACAAAGGAACTTTGATAAATAACAATGGTATAAAAGGGGGAATAAAATCAATTTCCATTCAAGAAGAAATAGGGTTGATAAATATTGAAGTAAAAGGACTATTGGGGAAAAAAGGAATTGATGCCAGAATATTTACAAGTTTAAGTAACCAGAATATTAGTATTGGTATAATCTCTCAAGGCTCATCAGAAAGGGGTGTAAGTTTTGTTGTACCTGAAAAGCAATTGTCTCTAGCAAAAGAGGTGCTTTTAAATGAATTCAAATACGAAATATTAATCAAAGATATTCATTCCATAAAATCACTTGAAGATGTTTCGGTTGTTACTATTGTTGGGCAAAATATTAGTGAATTTTCGCCCTCATTAGATTATCTAAATCAAAATAAAGTTTCTGTTTTATTGATAAACAACACTATTAGTGGAAATAATATAAGTTTAGTACTTCAAAATAAAGATGTTAAAAAATCGGTGAATATAATTCACTCACAAATATTTGGAATAACTAAAAATATAAATATTGCAATTTTCGGTAAAGGTACAGTTGGGAGCTCATTAATAAATCAAATACTCGCATCCAGAGATAAAATCCTTGATAAAAAAGAAACCAATTTGAATATTTTTGCAATTATTGGTTCTAAGAAAGTTCTATTTAATAAAGATGGAATTATGAAAAATTGGGAGAGTGATTATGATAATTCTGAAGAGAGTACAAATTCTATCAATGAAGTAATTCAATATGCTAAAAAGCATCATTTAGAAAATTTAATTGCTATTGACAATACAGCCAGTTCAGAATTTGTAGATAATTACATTCCATTAATGGAAAGTAGTTTTGATTTAATTTCTTCCAACAAAATTGCCAATACACAAGATTATTCTAAATACAGAGAGTTAAGGAAATCCATAAAAAGCAACAACAAACAGTATTTATACGAAACCAATGTAGGTGCAGGATTACCAATTATAGATACCATTCGAATTTTGCATGAATCAGGCGAAAATATTACAAGAATAAGAGGCGTATTCTCAGGATCACTGAGCTATTTGTTTAATCAGTTTTCTAGTTCAGACAAGCCATTTAGCTACTTTTTACAAAATGCTACTAAATTGGGTTTTACAGAGCCAGATCCAAGAGAAGATTTATGTGGTAATGATGTCGCTCGCAAATTATTGATACTGGCAAGAGAGTTGGACCTGGAGAATGAATTTGATGAAATTGAAATTGAAAATTTAATTCCTGAAGATTTGCGAGATGGGGATTCACAAACCTTTCTAAATAAAATATACGAAATAGATCCTTATTATCAGACTATTAAAGATAATCTAAAGAAGAATCAAGTATTGCGATATGTAGGGGATTTATCTGGGAACCTACAAGAATCGAAAGGAAATTTAACTGTTAAATTGGCATCTATACCTTCTGATAGCGCTATTGGTAGTTTAAAAGGGTCAGATTCTATTTTTGAAATTTATACGGATTCTTATGGTGAAAACCCTATTACTATCATTGGAGCAGGTGCCGGTGCTGAGGTAACTGCCAGAGGTGTTTTTGGAGATTTGTTACGTATAGCCGATAAGAAATAAAAAACAAAAGATACGCAATATAAAAAAGTGAATATAAAACTTCAATTTGTCAAAGACTAAGTTACCGAATCTAAATTTAAGCCAACGATAATAATGAGTATATTAACAAGACCCGCTGGGTTAATAAAAACCCGGCGGGTCGATAACTAACACTAATTAATCAAAACAAC
>JAOZLL010000033.1 GCA_029934835.1 Flavobacteriaceae bacterium
CGAATCATGGCAAAATCAGGTAATAAACCTGTCCACCAAAATACCATAGAAACTGATAAATAAGTTGAAATTGCAAATACATCCCACAGTAGTGGTGAATTAAAGTTTACCCAAAGGCTTCCGAATTGATTTGGTATTGGTAATGTCCAATAACCATCCCAAATACGACCCATGTGAATCATAGGGAACAAACCTGCTTGGAATACTGCAAAAATCGTCATGGCTTCTGCTGAACGGTTAATTGCCATACGCCATTCTTGTCGGAATAATAAAAGTACTGCGGAAATCAGTGTTCCTGCATGACCAATACCTACCCACCAAACAAAGTTGGTGATATCCCAAGCCCATCCAATATTTTTATGTAAACCCCATGTTCCAATACCTGTACCGATAGTATAGGTAATGGCTCCTATTCCCCATAAAAAAGCTAGTAAAGCAATGGTAAAAGCAATCCACCAATTTCTATTAGCTCTAGTTTCAATAGGTCTTGCAATATCTACAGAGATATCATGATAGGACTTTTTTCCTAAAATCAATGGCTCTCTATAAGGTGATTCGTAATGAGACATATTCTATAATTTGTATTATTTTAATAATTAAGCTTCCTCGTTTCTAACTTTAACTTGGTATACCACATTTGGTTTTGTTCCAACAAAATCTAATAAATGGTAGGCACGTTTATCTTCTGCTAAAGCAGCTACTTTACTTTCTTTATCGTTTACATCACCAAAAATCATAGCATCGGTATTACATGCATTCATACAAGCTGTTTGGAACTCTCCATCCTTAATTGGACGACCTTCTTTTTTAGCTTCTAAAATAGTTGCTTGAGTCATTTGGATACATAGAGAACATTTTTCCATTACACCACGTGAACGTACAACAACATCTGGGTTTAAGACCATTTTGCTATAGTCATCATTCATCGTATAATCAAACTCATCATTTTCATTATAACGGAACCAGTTGAAACGACGTACACGATATGGACAGTTATTTGCACAATACCTTGTTCCTACACAACGGTTATATGCCATTTGATTTTGACCTTGTTTTCCGTGTGAAGTTGCTGCCACAGGGCAAACGGTTTCACATGGAGCATGGTTACAATGCTGACACATTACTGGTTGGAATGCAACTTGTGGATTATCTGCCACACGTTCTAAACCATGATAGGTTTCTACTCTACCTAAACCTTCTTCTTTTGCTGCTTCACGAGATGCCACTTCAGATGAATAATAACGATCAATACGCAACCAGTGCATATCACGACTATTACGTATTTCACTTTTACCTACAACAGCTACGTTATTTTCTGCATGACAGGCGATGATACAAGCACCACATCCTGTACAGGCAGTTAAATCTATTGATAAGTTAAAGTGATGACCTGTTGATCTATCAACTTCTTCCCATAAATCTACCTTACTGGCATCTACTCCTTGATGATCTAAAGAATATTTATGTTTGTGATTCCATTCATGGCTATCCCCATTTATATAATCTTCAAGAGATACTTCTTTTAAGATATCATGACGACCTGCCAAAGTATGGTGTAATTGTACACAAGCAAATTCATGTTTACCATTAACAGCACTTAAAATGACATTTGAAGTTGTATTTTTAAATGCATAAGCATTTACACCTTGACTCATTTCCTCTTTTACACCTTCTTTACGACCATAACCTAATGCTAATCCGACAGAACCTTTTGCTTGTCCTGGTTGAATATATACTGGAATGTTGTTAATCGTTACGCCATCAACTGTTACATCTACTGTTTCACCATCTAGTGCTCCATTATCTGCAGTGGAGTTAACAATGCCTCTTTCTGCAGCATCTGCAGGTGACATCGTTAAATAATTGTCCCATGACGCACGTGTAATTGGGTCTGGCATTTCTTGTAACCAAGGATTGTTGGCCATTTGACCATCACCCATTGATATTTTGGTATACAATGCTAATTCTAATTCACTTGATTTTGTTTTTGCTAAAACTCTACCAACTGTATTTAAATCTACTTTAGATTCAAAAGCCTCTTTTTCTTCAGTTTCGCTATCCATTTTTACAAACCCATCGTGAATGGCTTTATTCCAATCTCCAGTAAAGTTTGTTTGCATAAAATCATAGAAAGTTTGATCACTTCCCATCCATTTTAAGATACTATCTTGGAATTGTCTTGTATAGAATAATGGTTTTATCGTTGGTTGAATAATACTATAATGCCCTTTTTGATGCATTACATCTCCCCAAGATTCTAGATAATGAGGAACGGCTAATGCATATTGCATGGTTTTGGCAGTTTCGTTTTCACTCATGGAGAATGCAACTGTTAAACCAACATTACTTAATCCATCAACAAAAGTAGCACTGTTTGCTAAAGTGTAAACCGGATTTGTATTATACGTCAATAAAGCACCTACTTTACCAGCTTTCATGTCTTTAATTAATGAAGCTACTTCTGCATCATTACCATGACGCGTATTTTTAGTATTTACTTTATCAATGATAGTAGAGCCTAATGCATCATTAATCGCTAATGCTAGTATTTGTGCATTTTTATCTTGAATTCCTGTTACTACTACTCCTTTGCTACCGGCTTTCTTTAATTTAGTTGCTATATCTTTTATTGCATCGTCAACAGGTGTAGCTTTAGAAAGTAATTTTCTACCAGTTACAGCATTATAAAGATTTACTAGTGCAAAAACTTGCTCAGATGGTTTAAGTGTAATACGTTTGTCAGCGTTAGCGCCAGTAAGTGACATATTTGCTTCTAATTGTATGTGTTGAGACATTGCGCCAGACTCTGGTTTACGTCCTTGCATATAACCTCTGTCAAAACCACCACCTTGCCAGTCTCCTAAGAAATCAGCTCCGATAGAAACAATAGTTTTCGCTGTAGAAAAATCATAATTTGGTAACATACGTTCTCCGTACATTGCTTCATATGCATCTAATGCTGCTGATTCAGAGACGGCATCATGTACTACATGACGAACTTTTCCAAATTTTTCTTGAAATTGCATCATCAACTTATGAGTTGATGGACTAGCACAAGTACCAGTCAATAAAACGACTTCTTTACCTGAAGCAAATACTTTGCTTAATTCACTAGTAATATTTTTATCTAAATCTTCCCAACTAATTTTCTCGCCTTTATATTTAGGCCCTTTTAAACGAGCGTTATCATAAAGAGATAAAACCGAAGCTTGCACTCTTGCGTTGGTACTTCCACCAGCTTCTTTGTTAGGCTCTATTTTTATTGGACGACCTTCTCGTGTTTTAACCAAAATATTAGCAAAATCAAAACCATCAAACATAGTTGTAGCATAATAATTTGCTACACCTGGTGTAATATCTTCTGGTTTAATCACATAAGGAATTGCTTTACGAACAGGTCCTTCACAAGAAGCTAAGGTTGCTGCTGCCGTAGAAAAACCAACGTATTTTAAGAAATCACGACGTGATGGCTCTGAAGCTTCAAGAGTATCTTTATCTCCCAAAAATTCATCAGTTGGAATCTCTTCTAAAAATTCTTTTTGATTTAGGTTTTCTATTAAAGAACTATCTTTTTTTAGTTCTTCAGTACTAACCCAATATTTTTTATTTGATGCCATATTTATTTGGTCTTTAGTCTTTTGTTTTTAGTCTATTAGTCTAATGCCTACCGTCTATCGGTCTAGTAATGGCATTTACCACATTCTCTACCGCCCATATCTGCAACAGTGGCACCTTTGTGAGTATCTTTTAGATGTTCGTAGGTTCCTGCATAATAACCATTATCATCCATATTAACATTAGTATCTTGGTGGCATGATATACACCAATCCATCGTTAATGGAGAGTATTGCTCCACTATATGCATTTCTTCAACAGGTCCATGACAGGTTTGACATTCTAAACCAGCAACGCTAACATGTTGAGAATGATTATAATATACAAAATCTGGAAGGTTGTGAACTCTAGTCCATTCAACTGCTTTACCTTCACTGGTATAGGCAAATTCAGAAGGTTCCCATCCAGCAGCTGCATGTACTTTAGCTATCTCAGCATCTAAGTCTTCCTTTGTATAATCTCCGAATAAATCTCCGTTGTATTCTGTAATTAATTTATGACAATTCATACAGACATTTGAAGTAGGAATACCAGAGGTTCTACTGTGTTTTGCAGATGAATGACAGTATTCACAATCAATACCGTTGTCACCGGCGTGAACTTTATGTGAAAATTGTATAGGTTGAATGGGTTTATAACCAGTATCAACCCCTATTTGCATTAGATAAGCAAACAAAAAGTAGGCCGTGCTAAAAAGCATTATAATAGTAAAAAATATTGCTAATAGATTCAATTTCAGCTTTGCAAATAAGAAAATCAAACCAATTAAAAATAGTAATACTATTGGTTGCCACCACCAGTTACTCTTAGTCGCTGTAAGTTCCTCATACCTTTCATTGATAATTTTTGGTTGTTCCGTAACTACCTCGGCTACTGATTCAATTCCTGCATCACCAACCGTTGTATAAGCTATTATATCATCTATATCTTTATGAGATAATTGCGGAAAGGGTGTCATTGGAATTTTGTATTCGTCAAAGAGTGCTTTTGCTTCAGCATCTGTTTTCATAAACTCATCTGAGTTTTCTACAAACTGATAAATCCATTCTTTGTCTCTTCTATCTTCAACGCCACTCAAAGGTGGCCCGAGTAGTTTAGTGTCTAATCTATGACAGGCAGCACAATGCGCATTGAACAACTTTTTCCCTTTTGCAGGGTCAGTATCTTGCGCTGTTAGACTAATTGTGAATAGGAGAAATAAAGTGAAAACAAAACTTGTTAGCTTTGAAATCAGATTGCTTTTGTGCACAATATCCATATTGAAAAGGTATTTTATCTTGTTTGGTATGATTATTTCATAAGCCTCCATAAATACACATAGAGACAAAAATAATTATGCGAAATTAACATTTATTTATAGATTAAGCAACTCTGACCAAAATAGCTGATTTATTTATAATGATTCTAAATAATAAATATCATTTATGATAAAAGATCCTAAAAACATTGAATATTTAGTTAACCTAGTATATTTGTAAAAAATAAAACAAAATGAATCACAGAATATATACTGTATTAGGTTTTGTAGTAGTACTATTATTTAGCAGTAATGGTTTTAGTCAAAACAGTGACCAAAAAATGCAACAATTACTACAAGAGAAACGAGCTTACAACCTATCACAACACGAAGTAATGGGTTATCGTATTCAATTATATAATGGGATGAACCAAACCAGAGCTGAGAATATTCAAGGTGGATTTATAGCTTTATTTCCCGATATTCCTACTTATTTATTTTACATTCAGCCCGAATGGAAAGTACAAGTAGGTAATTTTAGAACAAAACTTGAAGCTAAAAAGGCTTTATCAAAAATTCGTGAGGAATTTGATGGAGCTTTTGATTTAGAAACTATGATAAAAATTTAGCCTTTATTTACTAAAAATAAAGCATAAAAAAACCCAACGCGTAGTTGGGTTTTTTAGTATTATACTTCAATTCCTATTATCATCTTGTCATAATACGAATAAGGTGATAAATAATATTACTCTTTAACTTTACAGGTGTTTGCACCAAAAATTGAATACATTGGACAGCTCCCCATTAGTGTTGTTGCTAACATAATTATTGCTACAGCATAAAGCACATAAGACACCCATGCGGCTTCAAAACCACCACTATAAGCAAAATATGCTGCTACTAAAGCAATAATAACTCGTAATACCTTGTCGATACTTCCTACATTTTTTTTCATAATTATATATAGATTTAGATCTGCTTTTATTAGCAGAAAGGTTAAAGGTATTAATTAAAACGTTTAATTGTTTATATTAGAGCATTAAATTTAGACATAAAGAATAAGTTACTGACAACGAAACTCCAGAATTTAAGCATACTTATAATACCTTTTGTTGTTTATTAACAACCACAATTACCACCACAATCTTTTTGATTTTTAGGTGGAAAAAAGAATTTACGTACCAAAAAAGCAACAGCGGCAAATAAAGCGATATAGACTAAAATTTCCTGCATTTATTTTAAAAATTGAAAAGCGATTAAAGCAAATATATACGCCAAGCCAGTCATTCCAATTAATTGCAATAGTGGCCATTTCCACGAATTGGTTTCGCGTTTAACAATGGCTAGTGTTCCCATACATTGCATGGCAAAGGCATAAAATAATAATAAAGACATTCCTGAAGCAAAGTTAAAACGTTTTCCACCAGTTATGGGATTTACCTCGTTTCGCATTCGTTCTTTAATTGTTGCCGTATTTTCACCTTCATCGGCAACACTATATATCGTCGCTAAAGTCCCTACAAAAACTTCACGAGCAGCGAATGAACTCAATAATGCAATTCCAATTTTCCAATCATAACCCAAAGGTCGAATAGCGGGCTCTATACTTTTCCCTAATATTCCTATATATGAATGTTCCAATTGGTAAGTCGCTATTTGTTGTTTTAATTCGGCATCAGTTAAGTCAACAGAGGTTTTTTGAGAGTGTACAATCTCAGCTGCATTTTTAAAATCTTTTCCACCATAAGATGCTAAAAACCATAGCACAATAGAAATAGCTAAAATAATTTTACCAGCACCAAACACAAAAGCTTTAGTTTTTTCGACAACGGTAATACTAATATTTTTTATGGATGGGATTTTGTAATTGGGCAATTCAATTACAAAAAAACTCGTGTTTTTAATTTTTAATATTTTATGCAATAAAAAAGCCGAGCTAATTGCTGCGGCAAAACCTAAAAAGTATAATGCCAATAAGGTAAGTCCTTGTAAATTAAATATCCCAAAATAATGTTTATCTGGTATAATTAATGCAATTAAAATTGCATATACAGGTATTCTTGCCGAACAAGTTGTAAAAGGTACTACTAAAATTGTAATCAAACGTTCTCGCCAGCTTTCAATATTACGAGCTGACATAATTGCAGGTATCGCACAAGCGGTTCCCGAAACTAACGGAATTACACTTTTACCACTCATTCCATAACGGCGCATAATTTTATCCATTAAAAATACCACACGACTCATATAGCCGGTTTCCTCTAATATAGCGACAAACATAAATAAAATGGCTATTTGCGGGACAAATATGACAATACCACCAATACCTGGGATAACACCTTCAATGATTAAATCAGTAAATTTTCCAGTAGGTAACTGTGCTTTTGAAAAGTCGGCAAGTCTAGCAAAGCTTGTATCAATCCATTCCATTGGAATACTTGCCCAAGCAAAAATTGATTGAAAAATTACAATCAAAATGAAAGCAAAAATCACATAACCAAAGATTTTATGTGTCAATATGCGGTCTAACTTGGCTCTTAAATCGGTTCCTTCTTCTCTATTAACTGAATAGGTTTTTTCTAATATTTCATTAATTACCTGATACCGATAAATCGCTTCTTTATGTTGAAATTTATTAATTTTAGTTGCTTTTGACTTAAAGAAATCTATTTTTTTTTGTTCTTTTGGTAAAATAAAATCACAAGCTTTTTGTTGTGTTATCAACAACCAAGATTTATAGGTTGAAAAATGGGGTAAAGCTTCTTGAATACGCTTAAAAAATTGTCCATGAATACGCTCTGAAACATCGGCAACACTTTCTGTATTTAAAGTTTGGTGATTTAATAAAATCTCTTTTAGCGCATCAATACCAATTTTTTTACGTGCACTTACTAAAATCACTTTTGTTTTTAGTGCCGTTTCTAATACTGGTATATCAATTTTTATCCCTTTTCGTTGCATCTGATCTGCCATATTTATGGCTAAAACCGTTGGAATTCCTAAATCTTTTATCTGTGTAAATAAAAAGAGATTTCGTTTTAAATTTTCTACTTCAGCAACCACAACAACCACATCAGGATAATCAGGATTTTTATCATTTACTAAGGTTTCATAAACAATATTCTCATCAAGAGAAGTAGGATTTATACTATAAGTTCCTGGTAGATCAACAAGAGTTGCCTTTAATTCAGGTGATAGTTGACAAACACCTTGTTTCTTGTCTACTGTTATGCCTGGATAATTGCCAACTTTTTGTTTTAAACCTGTTAATTGATTAAATAATGAGGTTTTACCCGTGTTTGGATTTCCGACTAACGCAATAGTAATATTTTTGGAATTTGCCATCTTAGATTTTACTTATGGCAATTTGTGAAGCTGTCTCTTCGCGAATGGCTAAATGGCTACCATTTACGCGAATATATAAAGGATCTTGCAAAGGGGCTTTTTGTAAAAGTTCAACTTCTTTCCCTGGCAAACATCCCATCTCCAACAATTTTAAAGGAATATTATCCAATGCGATATCGCAGATAATCCCCTTTTCTCCTACTTCTAATTGTGCAATCGTTATAAGCATTTTTATTTAGAATGATTTTAAATAAGAAGCAAAGATAGTATTTTTTGTTATAGTAAATAAAAAGATTTTAGATGTTTAGACTAGAGACATTAGACAGGTTAGACTTCATTAAAGGTCTAACGTCTATTGTCTATCAGCGTAGCGGTCTTGAGTCTATTTCTCTTTCTTCAATACTTTAATATCGTTGATAATACGTTGAATGTCTTTTTTATCTGTGCCATCATAAAAACCACGAATTTGACGTTTTTTATCAACCAAAATAAAGTTTTCGGTATGTACAAAATCTTGTAAACCTCCATCACCTTCATCTAACACTGCAAAATATGATTTTCGTGCTAAATGATAAATGTGCTTTTTAGACCCTGTAGTGATATTCCACTTACTATCAACTACTCCTTTTTCATCTGCATACGCTCTTAGTACTGGAATACTATCCATAATTGGTGTAACCGAATGTGACAAGAATTTTACTTCATCATCATCAATAAAAGCATCTTGTAAATCTTTCATATTTAAAGTCATTATCGGACAAATAGTTTGGCATCGACAAAAGAAAAAATCAGCTACGTAAATCTTATCTTTATAATCATTTTGAGTAATGGTATCGCCATTCTGATTAAACAAGGTGAAATCTGCAATACGATGGCCTTTTTTAATATCAGAGACTGATTTATCAACCAAATCTGGATTCACATCATACGGATTGAAAACAGGTAATTTTTTCTCTGGGAAAAGAAAAACATATAAAGCAAGGACTGTACCCAATACCAAAATTAACAAAATAATAAGAGGTAAAATAGAGTTATTTGCTGACTGTTTACTCATTTTTTGTAGCTTTGAAAATTACAGTTCAAAATTACATTAAAAAGACAAATACCCCTAATAAAAAAATTTACCATGAATAAACTACTACTAATAGTATTAACAGCATCGACAATTTCTACCTTTTCTCAAACAGAAAAACAAGACATTAGTACCATCATCAAAGCAGAACGCAGAGCAGCTCAAAGCAGAATGAATTATCGTGTAAATCCTAACACTACTGATTATGATGTAAAATACCACCGAATGGAATGGGTTGTTGATCCAGAAGTTTCGCCAGCTGCAATTGCAGGAGAAGTAACTACTTATTGGGAAGCACTAGGGCCTATGAGTACGATTACTTTTGATCTAGCTGATAATATGAATGTTACACAAGTTTTACAAAGAAGCAATAGCTTATCCTACACATTAGCAAACAACGAATTAGTTATTACATTACCTACTACACAAAGCACAGGTGTTTTAGATTCTTTAAGTATTACGTATGATGGTGTACCAATTAGCACAGGATTTGATTCTTTTGAATCAAGCACACACAATGGAATCCCAATAATATGGACACTTTCTGAGCCTTATGGATCGAGAGATTGGTGGCCTTGTAAACAAGATTTAAATGATAAAGCCGATTCTATAGATATTTATGTTATGCATCCGCAGTTTTATAATGGAACTGAAGAATATAAAACAGCTTCGAATGGTATTTTAAAATCTGAGATTGTTACAGGTGCTAACAAAACTACCCATTGGAAACATAAGTATCCAATACCAGCCTACTTAATCGCCATAGCAGTAACAAATTATAGTGTGTATGATAATTTAGCTTATGAGGGTACAGCGGAAGAATTTCCAATTACCAATTATGTATATCCCGAAAATTTAAGTTCAGCGCAAAACAGTACACCTGTTACTGTAGATATTATAGAATTGTACGGAAATCTATTTGAAATGTATCCTTATGCTGATGAAAAATATGGTCACGCCCAATTTGGTTGGGGTGGCGGAATGGAACATACTACCATGTCATTTATGGGTAGTTTAAGTCGTAGATTAATTGCTCACGAATTGGCACACCAATGGTTTGGGGATAAAATAACATGCGGTTCTTGGGAAGATATTTGGCTTAATGAAGGTTTTGCTACCTATTGTGAAGGTTTAACAATTGAAGGTTTAGATGGCGATGATGATTTTAAAAACTGGAGAAATACCAAAGTGAATTATATTACAGGTTTACCAGGTGGATCTGTTTTTTGTGTTGATACAATTAATCTTACTGAAGCTAATAGTATTTTTGATTATCGGTTGAGTTATAGCAAAGGTTCTATGATTTTACACCAATTACGTTACAAATTAGAAGATCCCGATTTTTTTCAAGGTATTAAAAACTATTTAGCAGATCCTGAGTTAGCTTTTGGTTATGTAAAAACAGCACAATTACAAACACATCTACAAGATCAAAGTGGTTTAAACCTTGATGAATATTTTGCAGATTGGTTTATGGGTGAAGGCTATCCTTCTTATGATATCGAATGGAGTCAATCTGGAAATTCCATATTTATTACCGTTGATCAAACACAATCACACAGTTCAGTATCCTTTTTTGAAATGCCATTGCCTATAAAGCTAATAGATACAGATGATGTAGAACACTGGTTACGACTTGAAAACACATCAAACGGACAATTATTTACAGAAAATATTGGGTATACAGTTAGCACTTTAGAGTTTGATCCTAATACAGAATTAATAAGTAGAAATAACAGCGTAACTTTAAGTAATACCAATCTAGAAATAACTAATATTTTAGCCTTCCCAAATCCTGTAATCGATCAAATTACTATTGCTACAGCAAATGGAATATTACTTGAATCTAGCACCTTATTTAATGCCGTAGGACAATTAGTGTTACAACAAAATGCATCACAACCTACTATTGATTTTAGGGGAATGCCAAGTGGAATTTTCATTTTACAAGTAAGCACTAATAAAGGAATTATTTATAGGACTTTGATTAAAGAATAAACTTTTTTAGATGTTAGACACTGACATCATCTGAACTGAAGTGAACTTAGTCTAAAATCTAACGTCTATTAGTCTAAAGTCTTTTTTTTAATCCTGTATTAGCAGCTATCTAATGAAAATTGTACATTTGCCCACTTTGAAATATTAGGACATTAACAATATGGAAATACTTATCAAAATTGCTCAGTTTTTATTGAGCTTATCTTTATTAATCGTTTTACACGAATTTGGGCACTTTATAGCCGCTCGTATCTTTAAAACGCGTGTAGAAAAATTCTATTTATTTTTTGATGCTTGGGGAAAAAAACTCTTTTCCTTTAAAAAAGGTGATACTGAATACGGTATTGGATGGTTACCTTTAGGAGGTTATGTTAAAATCTCAGGAATGATTGATGAAAGTATGGATAAGGAGCAAATGAAATTGCCTCCAAAAGACTATGAATTTAGATCAAAACCGGCTTGGCAACGATTAATCATCATGCTTGGTGGTGTTACCGTTAATTTTATTTTAGGGATACTTATCTATATCATGTTAGTAAGTGTTTGGGGTGAAAACTATGTCAAACCCGAAGGAGTAAAATACGGCTTTGCTGTAGCAGATAGTTTTACAGAATATGGCTTTAAAGATGGTGATAAAATCACACATATTAATGGAGAAGAACCCTTTGATGTAACCGACATTAATAAAATGCTTTTTTTAAGATCAGTTGAAAATGTTACTGTTAAACACCTTGGTGGCACAACTGAAACTATTTCATTACCTGAAAATATTGGTAGTATGATGTGGGAACAAGGAGTTTTACATCCTTTTAAAGAACGTCATATAGCCAATCTTGATTCTGTTGTACCTAATTCTATTGCAGCTGAAGCAGGATTATTAAAAGGTGATAGAGTCATTAACATTAACAATAAACCCGTTACTTATTGGAATGAATTTACAAAACACATTGACTCAACCCAAGCATCAATTGCTGTAGTTCGTGGTAATGATACTATCAATTTAAAAGTAACTCCAAAATATGTCAAAAAAGCTAAAGCTTATCAAATAGGAGTTTCAGCTTTTTCTATAAAAGATGCTGTAGATGTACAACATCAAGAGTATAGCTTCTCTGAAAGTATAAAAAGGGGAAACCACTTGGGTTTGCAAACACTAAAAGATTTTGTATCTCAATTTAAATATGTCTTTACCAAAAAAGGTGCTGGTGAAATTGGTGGTTTTATTGCTATCGGTAATATATTTCCTGCCACATGGAGTTGGCCTGCATTTTGGAGCATCACAGCCTTATTATCTATCATGTTAGGTTTTATGAATCTATTACCAATACCCGCTTTAGATGGTGGTCATGCATTATTTGTTCTATTTGAAATGCTCACCGGTAGAAAACCTAGTGACCAATTTTTAGAATATGCACAAATTGTTGGTTTCGTTCTCCTTATGGGATTACTACTATTAGCTAATGGAAATGATATTTATAAGTTGATTAGTGGTTGGTTTTAAGACAGCTTAACCTTCCATTTTTCTCTGTGCATCTCCGTGAATTCTCTGTGAATCTCTGTGTAATAACTTTACTATGGAGATATAAAGGATTCGTTCCTAGTTTGTAACTTTGTATGCCATCAATGAGAAATGAAAAACTACTTATTTAAATACAAAATAATATTCATAGCATTTTCAATAATACTAGTATTCTATTATTTCTCATTACCCAAACAGCTTTTTAATGATCCAACTGCCACAGTCATTGAAAGTGTAGAAGGTGAATTATTAGGAGCGAAAATTGCTACTGATATGCAATGGCGTTTTCCTGAAAGAGATAGTCTTACCTATAAATTTTCACAATGTATCACACAATTTGAAGATGCTCATTTTTACAAACATTGGGGATTTAATCCTGTTTCTATTGTAAAAGCTTTTCGTGAAAATAGAAAAGCTGGAAAAGTAATTAGAGGTGGAAGCACCATAACACAACAAGTAATTCGTCTCTCTCGAAAAAATAGAAACCGAACCTATTCAGAAAAATTCATAGAACTCATTCTAGCTACACGTCTAGAGTTTAGATATTCAAAAGAAAAGATTCTTTCGCTTTATGCTTCACATGCACCATTTGGTGGAAATGTTGTGGGTTTAGAGGCTGCTTCTTGGCGTTATTTTGGTCAAAACCCTGAAAACTTATCTTGGGCTGAAAATGCCACTTTGGCAGTACTTCCAAATGCTCCTAGCCTTATTCATATCAATAAAAATCGTCCTAAACTTTTACAAAAACGCAATAGATTATTGAAAAAGCTTTACAAAAAAGAAATCATTGATTCTTTAACTTACTCTTTAGCATCTCAAGAAATATTACCAGAAAAAACTTTCCGATTACCTCAAACAGCACCACATCTGTTAACTAAAATTCAAAAATTATTTAAAGGTCAACAGGTACAAACAAGTATAAAACTACATTTACAAAAAGAACTAAACAAACTTGTTTCGCAACATTATAAGGTATTAAGACAAAACCATGTCTATAATATCGCTGTACTTGTTATTGATGTAAAAACCAATAAAATTATTGCCTACATTGGCAATTCACCTACCGATAAAGAACACCAAAAAGATGTAGATATTATTGATAAACCCCGAAGCACAGGTAGTATTTTAAAACCATTTTTGTTTACTTCAATGTTAAACGCTGGTGAAATTTTACCAAATACATTAATAGCTGACATCCCAACACAAATTGCTGGTTATCGCCCTGAAAATTTTAATTTAGAATACTATGGTGCGGTACCTGCAAGTAAAGCATTATCAAAATCATTAAATATTCCTGCCGTAAGAATGCTACAATCTTACGGAGTTGATCGTTTCTATAATGATTTGCAAACACTTCAACTTAGTAATATTACAAAAGGAGCCAATCATTATGGATTACCACTAATTTTAGGTGGTGCAGAAAGCAATTTATGGGATTTAACAAGAGCTTTCTCCTGTTTATCTAGAACATTAGAACATTATGATACTACTCAAGGTAAATACTACACGAATGAATTAGCTAATTTGTCATTCCTAAAAAATGAAAAGGTTGATTTTGGAAGTATTACGCATGAATACCCAATATACGATGCGGGCTCAATATACAATACATTTAATGCATTACGAACTCTAAACCGACCTGAAGGTCAGGAAAATTGGGAATTTTATACCGATGCAAAACCAATAGCTTGGAAAACGGGAACAAGTTTCGGATTTCGTGATGCTTGGGCAATCGGTGTCAATCCAGATTATGTAATTGGAGTTTGGGTAGGTAACGCTGATGGTGAAGGAAGACCCGGATTAACAGGAATTACAGCTGCGGCGCCCATTTTATTTGATGCTTTTAACCTATTAAAAACTAATAGCTGGTACAAACCACCTTATGACGAATTAGAAAAAATTGTTACTTGTAAACAAAGTGGTTATAGAGCCTCTGAACTTTGTGTAGAGATTGATAGTACATGGGTTCCTAGAGCTGGTTTAAAAACAAGTGCTTGTCCTTATCATCAATGGTTACATTTAGACCAGACAGAGTCATTTCAAATAAATAATTCTTGTGAATCTTTGGCTAATATAAAGCATAAAAGTTGGTTTGTACTACCACCAACTCAAGCCTATTACTACCAATTAAAAAATCCATTTTATAAAATAGTTCCACCTTTTAGAACTGATTGCACCTCAAATACAACAAACAGCATGGAATTCATAGGTTTGTTCTCAAATCAACAAATATTTTTACCCAAAGATTTTAATGAACAAAAAAATTATTTGGTATTAAAACTAAAACACACACAAACTACTACTCGTGTTTATTGGTATTTAGACTCCTTTTTTATTAAAATGACTCAAGACATCCATGAAGTTTCAATTCAACCTAAAAAAGGCAAACATATTGTTACTGTGGTAGATGAATCAGGGAACGAATTGCTAAAAGGTTTTAAAATTTTGTAAAAAAATTTTGGTTGTTAATAAAATGTTCATAACTTAGCCTAGTAGAAACCCTTAACCCTAAATATCGCTGACATGGAGAAATACCCCAATCAATTACCTATTGATCGAGAGATTAACGTAAGTCCATCATCTATTTTAATGTGTAAGATTAATGCTGATGGTATTATTGAATATATAAACCATTCTTTTAGTGAAATTAGTGGTTATGAAGAATTTGAAATAATCGGGGAATCAATGAATACACTTCGTCATCCAGACATGCCTCAAGTAATTTATAATATTCTTAAGGAACGATTAGAAAAAAATGAACCTGTAAAGTTGATTAACAAACAAATCGCAAAAGATGGTCGTTATTTTTGGTTACTAAGCGAATTTGAAAGTAAAGTGAATGATAATGGAGAACTTACGGCACATTATAGTCATGGTGTAGCAGCTCCTTCTTATTCCGTTCATAAAATTAATTCTTTATATAAAATACTTTTAAATATTGAAGAAAAAAGTAAAAGTATTGAAACTTCAAAACGCTATTTAATTGGGTTTTTAGAAGAGCGAAACTTAAGTTATAACCAGTTTATTGATGAATTAAGTGTGAACCGTCCTGAATACGAAAAACCATTCCAACAACAACAACAACAACAACTTCAAGAAGAAAAAAAAGTAATTCCTAGAGATACACTCAGTAATGAGACTATAAATTTACATTTAAACAATCTGAATTATAATTCTAATTTAGATATCTCAAATCCCAATAGAATTGAGCCTGGTTTTCAGAAAAATCGACAACCTATCGTAAAGAAAAAAAGTCTTTTTAAGAAAGTATTTGGAAAATAAATTGCTATGACTAACGACTTCTCTTTTTCTAAGAATTAGTTGTAATCTTAATAAACATAATACAAGTAATTATACCCGAAAAAAATATTTATGTATAATTATAATAGTGTAATATGGAAAGATTTGTACGCCCGCAACCCATTGAAAATGAAATCCTTTTAGACGAAACCAAAATAATCATGTCTAAGACTGATGAGAAAGGTATTATTGAGTATGCCAATCAGTATTTTATGGATATATGTGGTTATGATGAATGGGAGCTAATGGGAGAACCTCATAATGTTATTAGACACCCAGATATGCCTAGAATAGTGTTTAAGGTATTATGGGATAGGTTGTTTGAAGGGAAAAATATTCACGCATTAGTTAAAAATCTAGCTAAAGACGGCAGTTTTTATTGGGTTATCACAAATTTTGAAACACGCTATGATAATAGTGGAAAAATTATTGCTCATTTCTCTCGTAGAAAAGCGCCTCCAAGATATGCCATAGAAGCAATAATACCTATATACAAAGCTTTAGTTGACCTAGAAAAATCAGAAGGAATGGATGCTTCAGGATCTTTCCTTATGAACTTTTTAAAAGAAAAGGGAGTTACTTATGATGAGTTTATTTTGCAAGTTTTAAATGTAAGTCAAGATGAACTTAACCTCTATTTTAGTGATGCTAATTAAACAAATAAAACACCTAATATTAAGAATTGTAAATTAATCTATTATGACAAATTATACTAACCCAAATCTATCAGACAGAGAAATAAGCATAAACCCTTCATCTTTGTTAAACTGTAAAATTAATAATGAAGGAATTATAGAATATGTCAATCAACAGTTTTGTGAAATATGTGGTTATGAAGAATTTGAAATCATAGGCGAATCAATCGAAAAATTACGCCATCCAGATATGCCAAAGATATTTTTTGAAGTCTTGAGGGAAAGATTGGCAAAGAGAGAAAGTATGCGATTGATTGCAAAGTTTTTAGCAAAAGATGGTCGATACTATTGGTTAATGACTGATTTTGATACAAAAGTAAATAATGCAGGTGAAGTTCAAGCACATTATAACCGAAGTATAGCTGCTCCTTCTTTTGCTGTTCATAAGATTAGTTCAATATACAAGATCCTTTCAAAAATTGAAGCAAAAACGGGTAATACAAAAACATCTGAACGATATTTAGTGGGATTCTTAGAAGAACGAAATCTAACTTATAACGAATATATTGAAGACCTATGTGTAAGTCGCCTTGAGTATGAAAACCCTCCAATTGCTCAACCTAATGTTTCTCAACAATCTCAATCTCCTTTTCAAAATCAAAGTTTTAATACAAATATAGATTTATTACATTCAAACAGCAATGTGCTAGCAACTAAACCTGAGCCTGAGCCTGAGGCTCCTAACAAGAAAAAAAGTCTATTCCAACGAATTTTCGGTAAAGGTTAATCCTTTAAAAATTTTCTATTATAAATAGGTAATGCAATAAATGATATCCCACCAAAAAGCAATACCATAAAGGTTTGTGAAGTCCACATTAACCAACCAAATGCTAGAGCTGGATTTGATGCAATGCCATATAAAATAAGCACTTGTTGTACACCTAAAGGATAGGTGCCTAAACCTCCATTTGTAGCAGCAATACTCAATGCGCCAACAACAAAACCCGTTATTACAGCACCCATACTTAAATTAGCTGTTTCAGGTAAAGCAAAAGAAACTGTATAAAACATCAACAGATACATTGCCCAAATAAAAATGGTATGCATAATAAAAGCACCTCGTTTTTTCATAGTTAAAATGCTTTTAACTCCATCTAGTAAACCGCCTACAAAATTTCTAACTTTCTGTAAAAACTGATTCTTTGATTTTCGAATCAAGAAATAAGCTAATCCAAAAATAAGTATTGAAATGAAAATAATAATAAATAAGGAAGTAGGGTCTTTTGGGATTTTATCTACTATTAAGCCTTTTAAGAGATCAAATTGATAAAAAAAGGCACCTAACACTATTACTAAAAGCATTATTACATCAACAATTCGTTCAGCGACAATTGTTCCAAAAGCTTTTTCAAAGGGTATTGCCTCATATTTACTAATTCCCGTTGCTCTGACAACTTCTCCAGCTCGTGGTAAAAATAAATTTATTAAATAAGCAGTAAAAATAGTAAAAACACTATTTAAAAATCGTGGTTTATAGCCTAAAGGCTCTAAAAAAAACTTCCACCGGTAAGCTCTAGACAAATGACTTAATAGACCTAAAAACAAAGAAAGAAATATCCAATAATAGTTCACTTTTGCAAATGCATTTTTAATTTCAGACATATCAGCATCTGTAAGACTTGACAAAGACCACCAAACTAAAAATACTCCCAAAGTAATTGGGAGTATTATCATAAATATTTTTTTAATAGTCTTTTTCAAAAATTAGGTCAATGTGTTATTAGCCGTATTAGGAAATACCAAAGTCGGTTTAAACTGTTTTGCCTCTTCGAAATCCATTATCCCATAAGTAATGATAATGATAACATCTCCTTTTTGAACTCTACGCGCAGCTGGACCATTTAAGGTTATGACACCAGAACCTTTAGGCCCAGGAATTGCATAAGTTTCGATTCGTTCACCATTATTAATATTGACAATCTGAACTTTTTCTCCTTCAATTATATTTGCAGCTTTCATTAAAACTTCATCAATAGTAATACTACCAATATAGTTTAAATCGGCACCTGTTACGGTTACACGATGTATTTTTGATTTGAGGACTTCAATTTGCATAGGGCAAAATTATTGTTTTTTAGTTAGTAAGCCTAAAAATATGATGATTTATATAGGATCATGAAGTGCAATATTGTCAATAAGACGAATTTCACCAGCAAAAATAGCTATAAAAGCACGATATTTTTGGACTAATTTAGCATCTGCTAAATTTGATTTTTGGATAGGCAAAAGAGTCATTTCGTTAGCAATGGTAAAATACTCCAAATCTAAAATTGGATGTGTATCAAACACTTTTTCAACCCATTCCACTACTTCTACTGCATTTTTTGTGCCAAAAAGTATCTTGGCTTCTTGTAATGTTTTATAAATAAAAGGTGCTGCTGCTCTATACTCTTTTGACAAACGAATATTTCGTGAACTCATCGCCAAACCATCATACTCTCTATAAATAGGAATTCCTATTATCTTAATGGGCATTTTTTCTTTTTCAACCATTTTCTTGATAATCTGTAATTGTTGAAAATCTTTTTCTCCAAAAAAAGCAAGAGTTGGTTTTACAATTTCAAAAAGATGTTTAACAATAGTACCAACGCCATCAAAATGCCCTTGACGATGTTCTCCTTCCATAACCTTATCTAATCCATCAAAGCTAAATTGCTTAGAAATAATCTCTGATGCATATATTTCTTTAACACTTGGTGTAAAAACTAAATCACAATTTTGTGATTCAAGTAACTCTAAATCTCTTTTTAAAGTAGAGGGATATTTAATTAAATCTTCTTCTCTGTCAAATTGAGTTGGATTTACAAAAATGCTAACCACCACTATATCTGTGCTGTTTTTAGCACTCTTTACTAATGATAAATGACCTTTATGCAATGCACCCATAGTAGGAACAAAACCTATTGAATGTTCCTCTGACAACCTGTCTAAAGCCTTTTGTAATGACTTAATCGTAGTATATACCCGCATAATTTTTTGTTAAAAGCCTACAAACTTACCAAATTAGACTTAATAAGAACCTAAAAATTCGTATTTTTGCAATTCGTTATGATGTGAAGACATCTTTAAGTTTTGTGGATTATGAAGGATAAAAAAGTATTATTTATTTCGTCTGAGGTGATGCCTTACATGCCAGAATCAGATATATCATTTATGACTTTTGAAGTAGCAAAAATGGTACATCGAAAGGGTATTCAAACACGTATATTTATGCCTCGTTTTGGAGTTGTAAATGAACGTCGACACCAATTACACGAGGTGATTAGACTTTCAGGAATTAATTTAATTATTGATGATATTGATATGCCTTTAATTATTAAGGTTGCTTCTATTCCAAAAGAAAGAATGCAGGTGTATTTCATTGATAATGATGATTATTTTAAACGAAAAGCTGTTTTTACAGACGAAAATGATGTAATGTTTAAGGATAATGATGAAAGGATGATCTTTTTCACAAAAGGAGTTATCGAAACTGTTAAAAAACTAAACTGGGCTCCTGATATTATTCATCTTCATGGATGGATGACGTCATTAATACCACTTTATTTGAGAGAGTATTTTAAAAATGACGCTTTGTTCAAAGAGAGTAAAATTGTAACCTCTTTATATGATGATAGTTTTAAAGGAGTTATTAGCCCTAAGCTATCTGACAAAATTACATTTGATGATATTCCAAAAGAAGAGATAGAACAAATAAAAAAATCTAACTTTATCAACTTACAAAAATTGGCTGTTGCAAAATCTGATGTAATAATTCACGGAAGTGACAAACTATCAGATGAAGTTAAAAAATTTGTTAAAGAACAGAGTAAACCAACTTTAGAATTCCAATCAAAAGAGGAATTTGAAAAATCTTATTTAGATTTTTATTTAAACCAAATCATGTAATTTTTTATAATTAACTTATTTTTTATGATAAAAAAGTTTGTAATTTTTGCAAAGTATCTCGGTGTTATTTCAGGGGTGCTCATCGCAGTTATAGCTTGCGAAAAAGACTTCAAAAATGTAGGAGTAAATCTTGTTGATAATAATGTTTTTTCGACTGACTCTTATATTTCAGAAGTTATTACTTACAGTAAAGACATTGAGTCTAATTTAACTAGCACACAAACCTATTACTTATTAGGAACAGCAGAAAATGATGATTTTAAAAAACTAAATGCCTCCATCGTTTCGCAATTAACATTGCCTGTTTCTAATCCTGATTTTGGTGAACATGCCCTAATAGACTCCATTATTTTAAATATTCCTTTTGATGCAACTCTTTTAGGTAACCAACAAGTTCCTGACCCTGAAAACCCTAGTGAAAACATCTCAGTTCCAGAATTTGAGATTGACTCTCTTTGGCAAAGTGCTACAAATCCGTCATTTTTACTTAAAATTCATAGATTAGGAACTTTTTTACATGTTCTTGACTCTGATGACCCAACTAAAAGAAAAGAGTACTTTAGTAATATTAACGATAACCCTTTTGATAAAATTCAAGAGTTATATAGTGGGATTGTTACCCCAAATGTCAATGACACATTATCGATAATAAAAAGATATAAATTTACAGATGATACCTTTTCTGAAACAGAATTCCATACTTATGATACTATAAAAAATCCCAGTTCTAAACCTTCTTTAAAAATACCATTAGATAAGCAAGACTTTACAGCATTTCAAACACTAGCTCTAAATGCTGAATTTTCGTCAAACACTGATTTTCAACACTTTTTTAAAGGTCTTTATTTTGAAGCACTTGAAAGTGGAACGGGTAATTCTTTATTTGCCTTTAATATTTCTAGTGCAAATATGACAATTTACTATACCGACACCTCTTTATATGACGAAGGTGATGATGAAGATTTAAATGGAAATGGCATTAATGGTGAACAAAATATTCTGAGGACTACATCTAGTTCCTTTGTATATTCATTTTCTGGTGTTTCAGTAAATCTGTTTGATAGAGATGAAACAGGTTCTCTTGTAGAAAGTTATTTAGAAACTCCTAATATGACAGTTGGTGAAGATAAAATATTTGTTCAAGGAGCTGCAGGAAATGATGCCATAATTCATTTATTTGGAGAAGATACTAATGCCAATGATATCCCTGATGAATTAGAAACTTTACGCTTAAATAATTGGCTAATAAATGATGCGAAATTGTCAGTATATATTGATCCAGAAAATACATCAGAACCTGTACCAAATCGTTTGTTTCTATATAATATTGATGATGAAGGCGTTGAAAATATTCAAACCTATGATGCAATTCATCAAGGGTCAGAAGCAATTGGTGGTATTCTAGAAAGAGATAGTGATGATAACCCATATCGCTATGTTTTTCATATAACTGATTATATCTCTGAAATTATAAAAACAGATTCTGAAGTGATTATTAGGAATTTGGGGATTAAAACTTTTGATATAAATGATAAGAATAATAATTCTTTTGATACAATAATGAGAAAGTATAATAACAACCACAAAGGTGTTGTATTAACTGGAAACGTACCTATTACTGAAGAAAATCGCATTAAATTAGAAATTTTTTATACGGAGAAAAACGATTAATAATGTGTGGAATAACAGGTTATATTGGCCATAGAGAAGCTTATCCTATTATTATTCAAGGCTTACAACGTTTAGAGTATAGAGGTTATGATAGTGCGGGAATTATATTATATGACGGGCAAGAAATTAACCTTTCGAAAACTAAAGGAAAAGTAAGTGATTTACAAGCTAAAGTAAAACATGATATTTCTACCAAAG
>JAOZLL010000001.1 GCA_029934835.1 Flavobacteriaceae bacterium
TTTAGTCTTTAGTCTTTAGTCTTTAGTCTTTAGTCTTTAGTCTTTAGTCAAAAAAGAAATAGATAAGATAAGTAGGTCCATATTTTATTATGAATCTGTATAATTTTTTAAGTCGGGTCAACTTAAGCTTTCCTACATAGATACTCCATAGATACTTCATGTTATAGCCATAGATACTTGCACTTTAATGCACTAGAGTTCACTAGAGTTTAATGTTAACTTACATCGAACTCAATCCTTTAATGTGCAAAAAAGCACCTATTATCTATTTAATAACTATAGAGGTAATCAAAATTGTGATTATCTTTTTCTTTGTTCTTTTTTTGCTAAAAAAAAGAACGAAAAAAGCAGTCCTGAATGATGCTTCCATCCTAGTTTTATTTTTTAAAAAGAATATCTAATAAAAGGGGCTGATTGCCACCAATCAGAATGCAAGCACTTTTATTGATTTTCTAAATTTAAAAAATAAAACCTGCCTTTTCGCCAGCCCGCCATTCAGTCGACACCCATCGCTTTAGCTTCGCCTTATTTGATGATTGTACGATTAAGGGAACTTCCCCTATTTAGGGCTTTTAGTGAAAAAGTCTTACGTCTTTTGTCGAAATAATTAAAGTTTTCCTACACTAACATCTGTCATCGGTCATCCAACTTTTAGTTATATGATAGGTTAATAGGTTGTTTTTGTGTCTTGACTAGCCCGTATTAAGCAAAGCAAAAAGGCTAGATATGACACAAAGTATAGCATATTTAATGATTTATTAAACCTATTAAGATAGAAGGGAATATTTAGATATTTTGACGATTTTACTCTGAGGGAAAAAAGCCTGGGCATTCTTTCGTTTAAGCTATACTTTGTTAAATTAGTAGGCTTTCTCTTCTCCTTTGAAAATATTAGTAACTGTTTTGATTATGATATTAATATCCATTATAAAACTCCAATTTTCAATATAGAATATATCATACTTTACTCGATTAATTATGTCATGATCTGTTTCGATTTCACCTCTAAGACCCTTTACTTGTGCTAGACCTGTGATACCTGGTTTAACAAAATGACGTACCATATATTTATCTACTATCTTAATGAATTTTTTAGACTGACTAAGCATATGTGGACGTGGTCCTACAATACTCATTTCGCCTTTTAATACATTAATAAATTGGGGCAACTCATCAATACTTGTTTTTCTAATAAACCGACCTATTTTGGTTATTCTGATGTCACCTTTAACCACTTGATCTTTATCAGAACGGTTGTTAACACCCATAGAACGATACTTGTAACAGACAAAACTATTGCCTCGCAAACCATCTCTTATTTGTTTAAAATATAAAGGTCCTTTACTTTCACGTTTAATTAAAACAAATAAAATTGGTGTCAACCAAGATAAAACAAAAATAATAACAAACAGAGAGAAAACGATATCAAAAAGACGTTTAAAAAATTTAGCTACAGGATTATCAAAGGGTAATTTTCTAATGGAAAGCACTGGAACAAAACCATAATATTCTAGATACATGTTTTTACTAAAAATTCCTTTATCATCAGGAATTAATTTTACTTCTATATAATTATTATCTCCAAAGTTTATAATTTTACTGATTGTATCTTGATTTATATCTGAATTAGAACAGTAAATCTCATCAATATGATTTTTTTTTGCATATTCACAGCATTCTTCAACTTTACCTAAAAAATCAATTTTTCCATTACCATTTCGAATTAATGCTTTATTAGTTTTTTTATATTTAAGTTCTTGATTTTTATCATCAGAAAAGAAGCCCATAACTTTATATCCAAAATCAACACGATTCATCATAAAGTTTAAAACAGGTGACAGGCTTTTATTTCCACCTATAAGTATGACTTTACGAAAATTACCTCCTTCAATACGATATTTACGTAGTGCGCTAAAATAGATTGCTCTGAATAGCGTTATTGCTATAAAAATAACACCCAAAACCTTTGCTAGTTCCCTAGTGTTTAGTAAGGTATCAGTCAAAGCAAAATAGGAAATTAATATAAGTGAATAAATCACGAAATGAGATGCTAATTGTGACACAACATCTGTAATATTAATAGTTCTTTTATAGTGATAAATTTTTGTAAAATAGGCAATTAATAGCCACGAGATATTTGTAAAAAGTAAAAATTCATAGTTATTAAAATTCAGACCCAAAAAAGCAACATTTATTATCAATAAATGTGCTATTAATGAAATTGGTTTAATAAATATAGCGTAGTGTTTTGGCAAATTTTGGGTTTTCTTGTTACAAATTTACTTTAATAATTTGATTTTATTGATTTTTAAATATTTTTTCTTTTAGAACTAAAAACACAAATTTTGAATTTCCTATTAAATAACGTTTCCACATTCGTTTTGGTTCTTGTAAAAAACGATAAAACCACTCCAAACCAACCTCTTGCATCCATTTAGGAGCCCGTTTTACTTTTCCTGCAACTACATCAAAACTGCCTCCAACTCCCATAACAAAATTTATATTCTTTAACTGTTTTTTATAATCATATAAAAAATTCTCTTTTGTAGGAGAGCTTATTGCTACAAATAATAGGTTTGCACCACTATTAGCAATATCAATTGCTATATTTTTCTCTTCTTCTTTAGTAAAATATCCATTTCTGTAACCTGCAATAATTGAAGGGTTGTATTCTTTTGAATATACATCAACTACCTTTTTGACAATTTCCTCCTTTGCTCCAAAAAAGAAAATTTTATACTTTTTTTTATATGCTAATGCGACAAGATTTTGCATTAAATCAATACCCGCTACTCTTTCTTTCAATGGTTTTTTTAAAAATTTAGATGCCCAGACAATTGCTTGCCCATCAGCATTAATTATATCAGCTTCATTTACACTTTCTCGTAATTGTAAATCTGATTGCATTGCCACCAACTTTCCTGCGTTAACAACGATATGATGTAGCTGTTTATTGTTATCTACACTATCCGTAATAACCTCTAAGGTTTCTTGCATATTCAAATTATCAATTTGCGTATTTAAAAAATGTACTCTTTCTATCATATGTTTAAATTTTTACCGTTAAGGTACTAAAGTGCAAAAAGCTATTTATTATTCCTTTAAGTGTCAAAATTGATATGCTCGTTTTGTTATTCATCTTTAAGACGATAGGATAATGCATAAAACATCCATGATTGTGCCCATCGGATATAGGGAATTTTAGTTGTGAAATATTTTTGTTTTTGATAATAAAAATAACCTTTTTGATCTTGCATATTTTGTATTGTCCAACCCAAAACCTTATCTACTAATTGTTTGTTCTGCTTATCTAAACCAAGCTTATAAAGTGTTACCACTACTTGTGCAGGTGCATGAATATCTATAGGGTATAGATGATTATTATAGTACTTGGATGCGCCGTTATCTAAAAAAAAGTTGTTTAGATAATAATTCATTCCAATTTCTATGTTTTTAGAATAAGATGTATCATCTGAATATTTTTGATATTCATAAATACACTCTAGGTTATATCCTGTATGGAAACTGTCTATCCACTGATGAAAAGGCAAAGTTCCATAAGACCAAGATCCATCTTTTTGCTGGTGATCACAAACAAATTGCACTGCTTTTTTAGCTTCTTTTAGTAGTGATTTATCTTTTGTAATATTATAAATTTGAGATAACAGCTTTGCCCCGAGCAATGAAGCATTAAATACTTGTGTGGAATCTTGCGGTGAATAAGAAAAAGAAAAATTTCTATTTTTATCGTAAGTTCTATTGAGATCTTTTAATACAAATTGTGCGCTTGAAATAACAACATCTAAAACAACTTGATCCTTTGTAATGGTATAAGCTCTCAACAAAGCTTCTACAATAAAACTTGTAGCTACTACTGTTGGTGTGTGTTTAGGCTGAAAAAAAGCACGAGCTTGCCAATCGAAATTATAGCCCCAACAGGCTCCCGAATATCCTGGAGATTGCAAATTTACTATTACTTTGCTTAAATGTTTTATTTTTTTAAGATATTCCTCTTTGGGTTGCTGCTCATAAAGATTGCAATAGCCTATTAAAAACAGCCCTAAACCCTTAGGATTATACTCTTTTTTAATACCGACAATTTTTCTAAAATTAATGGGGTTTCTTTTAAATAGCTGTATCCAAGCTAATCTAAGAAAACGACTTTTTCTAAAAAATGGTATTGCATTAAAAAGTTTGCTATTTAAACCATCATACGGATCGTAGCCTTTAAAACTTTCTTTTTCTACAAAATTTTTAAGGAGGTTAAAGCTATGTTGGATTTTATTCAAAAGCTGGCTTTCTTTCTGCAATATTACAATAAAATATTAGTGTAAAAAATACGATCCAATATATAGTAGAACTGTGAGGTAATTCTAAAATAACATTAAAAAAAGACCATGCAGATAAACCGATAAATGCAGTGAACAGAAAAGCTTTTTTGGAATCTAAAAGGTTCTCTTTTTTCCACATTAAATGAATTATTGGGTAAATAAATAAGAGTATACTAATTCCGCCTAGATGATACATGATAGTAAGAAATGAATTGTGCGGTGGAGTAAGGTATTGTTCTTCCTTTAAAAAAGTAAGATTAAATCCGTTTCTTTTCATAATTTCATTCAGTTGCTGTCTTTGCTCTTCATCTATATACGTATTTCCAAATCCTTCCCCTTTAAGAAAATAATTATCTTCTGTTATTTGTTTTAAAGTATATCCCCAATAATTAAAGCGCCATTGAGAATTAACATCTTGAAAAGCAGGCATTTTGATATACAACATGATTAAAAGGCCAATAAATGATATTGAAATTAAAATTTTAACACTCTTTCTAGAAGTAACCAATATCCATATAAATAAAACTACCAAATGACTTAAAAAAGCAGCATCATGACCCATGGTTAAAGACAAAAAAAAGGAGAACAGAAATACTATCCATTTTTTCCATCCTTTATAGAAAAAGAGGACATAGGAAGAAAAAATAATAAGACCCAGTATTGCTGCAGGTGAATAATAATACTTTAAAAAAATTGGATTATTATTTTTGATTACTAGTTGAAATACAACATATATAAACTGTACAACTAACGAAGCTTTGGCAAAATAAATGATGAAGTGGAATAAATACTCTAAAAAAACTCTATTGCTAGCTATTTTTTTAATAATTATATAACTTGTTATCATATAACCAAACAACATAAACTGTCTTATGGTTATATACAAAGCTTGAGTATCTTGGAATACATTATTATTCCATAAAGAAATTACTAAATAAAAGAGTGCCAATAATGAAAGTATCTCTATACTAATAATTCGATTATTTCTATCAAATAAAATTGGAAGTGCTACTAAAACAGTAATGAAATTCACGAGGTCATGTAGGTAGATGTGTTGGATCAATTCAAACTTGCTATATGCTCGACCTAAGAATAGTAACAAGATAGAATCCATAATTACAAATAGCAAAAAGAAACAAATCCACTTGTTATTTTTACAATTGGACAATAAAATATCACTATTTATTGTATTAATACTTTTCATTTATACCTTAAGTTGGTTAAATAATAGGGAATAAAAAAATGTAAAAAACAAGAGCCCTTGTTGTCTAACTAAAATATCATCTGTTAAGAAATAAATAGAAAGAATTGCTAAAAAAACTAAATAGAATTCTTTATTGATTACATAATTTAGTGGAATCAACAAAACAAAAATAAAATACAAAAAACCAACAATTCCCAAGCTGGTCAGTATCAGTAAATACTGATTATGTGGCCCATATTTGTGTTCAGCAGCATATTTATAATCATATAATTGATATTTTTTTAGCATTGCTGCTTTTACATTGGTATCTCCAACACCAAACCACGGATTTTCTTTTATTACTCGAAGCGCTGTCTCCCATTTTACTAATCGTAAAGTCAATACATTTCGTTCCTCTTTTTTATCTGTAATAGTAAAGGCTGTATTTTTAAATTTTTCAATTTTACTCAACTTCAATGGATTAAAGATATATACCAAAACTAAGAGTCCTAAGATTAGAAATGATGGTTTTTTATAGTGTTTAAAACTAATTATAAAAAACAGAAAGAACATACAGATTAATCCTATCATAGAATTTAATAAAAGTATGTAAGTAATTATTAGTGCTCCTAAAAATAGCTTAAGAATAAGTGAAAAATTCGCTCTTTTAACGTATAGAATATACAGCGTAAAATTTAAAAATAATGATGAAAATGTGGGATGTGAATTATCATAAATACGAACTAAACCGTAGGAAGTTACTTTGTGATATATACTCTCTGTAATTAATATGCTCTTTTCTCCTGTACTATATATATCAATAAATCCATAAATAAGAGCAATTGTAATAAATAATAGGGATGAAACTGCAAAGGCATATAGAATTCTATCAAAAAGCTTTTTGTTTTCATTAATTCCGATAAAAAATACAGGAATGATTAACAATATAAAGTACTTCTCAATATCTTTAATATTAAAACCACTTTTAACTCTAAGTAGATAGCTAAAAACCAGAATAATAAAAAATAGAGGTAGCAAATAATCCTGAAACTTACTCAACTTTAATTTTTGCCAATCTTTTTTTAAAATCCATAATACCAAAAGTAAAGCGATAACAATCCCACTTTTATAATAAAATCCCGAGGGAATAATAAAGGCTAAAAAAATGAGTAAATAATTATAACTTTTTGTAATTATGTTTTTGTAGTTGTTTATCAATTATTCTAAATGCTGAGGTAGTCCCGTCTGTAAACTATCTATTATTTTAAAAGTTGTCAAGGTTGTATCATAAATCGAATCAAAACTAATTGGTGTTTCCTTGCCTTCTTTAATACTTTCTAAAAAAGCAATAACTTCTTGTTTATGACCTTTACCATCTAACTTTAATTTGTGCTCTTTATTGTCTTTGTGTATGCTAGCTGTTCTAAAATCATGGATTCGTCCAATTTTTCCACCTGAAAATATTTCTATCATCTCTTTGGGTAGTGATTTATCTCCATTAGCTAAATAGGTTAAATTGCCAACTGAACCATCATCAAAACTAATAATTACTGCAATATTATCATCTGATTTAATCTTTGTGTTGTTTGATTTTATGGATTCTGCATAAACTTTTACAGGCTTAGCGTCAGTGAAAAACTGCATTAAATCTATAAAATGACACATTTCACCAATAATTCTACCGCCACCAAGGCTATCCATTTGGGTCCAATGATCTTTAGGAATAAAACCGGCATTTACACGAATGTTTACCACTTTTGGTTCGCCATTATTTGCAAATTCATTTTTAAGCGCTACTGAAACTGGTGCAAATCGTCTATTGAAACCAACCATTAATTGGTTGTTTCCTTTTTGATAGGCTTCTTTTACCGAGTCTAATTCCTCTTGATTCATAGCCACCGGCTTTTCGACAAAAACATGTTTATTCTGTTTTAATGCTTGAATCACGTACTCGGCATGTGAATTATGAGGTGTCGCAATAAAAACAGTGTTAATCGCTTTTGACTCAAAGATATCATTTGCATTTGCTGAACTTATATTAAATCCAAATTTTTGAGCTACATTTTTTGAAGTAATTCCCTTAGAAGTAACTACTGTATCTAATGAAGCTCCAAAAGATTTTGCACTTGGTATTAAGTAACTCTGTGCAAAACTTCCTGCTCCAATAAAACCAATATTTATATCTTTTATGGGATTAGAAGTAATTTTGAATTTTGTATTGTCTTTATTATCATTTTCTGGATAATGAATTAGAATACCTATATGGGGTTCTTGAGTTTTACCTAAAACAATATCATAAGCTTTTTCTGCATCATCAATATTAAAAGTGTGTGTGATGAGTGATTTAATATTGATTTTACCTTGGGCAATTAATTCTAAAAAAGCCTCCATATTACGTTGTTCTGTCCAACGTACATAAGCATACGGATAATCAATTCCTTCTTCTTCATAACTTACATCATATCGTCCTGGTCCGTAGGAAGTTGACATTTTTAGTTCTAACTCTTTTCGGTAAAAATCAGGATCACGTGGAATATCCATTTTTACAGCACCTACTACGATCACCTTTCCTTTTTTTCTAGTAATGATTGCTGAAAGTTCTATAGGGTCATTACTTGGAGCGGCGGCAGTTATAATTACTTGATCAAAACCATGTCCGTTTGTAAAATTATCAATAGCCGTTAGTAAATTATCATCAGTACGTAGCATGGCGCTATCAGTATTATTATCAAGGGCTAATTTCACCAAGTTAGCAGCTAAATCAATTCCAAAAACTTTACAACCATTTGCTTTTAATAATTGTGTTGTTAATTGTCCTAATAAACCCAAACCAATAACAGCAACTTTATCTCCCAATTTAGGATCGGCTTGTCTAACTCCTTGTAATGCTATGGCTCCAAGTGTTGTAAAACTCGCTTCTTCAAAACTTACATTATCGGGTATTTTTGCCACTAGGTTTTGCGGGATACTCACTATTTCAGCATGTGATGCATAATCTTGTCCTGCACAAGCCACTCTGTCGCCAGGTTTAAATACATCATTGGTATCCATAGAAGCTTTTACCACTCCAGCTGTACTATATCCTAGCGCTTTTAGAGAATCTAATTTTGTTTTTACTTTATTTATAGTAGCTTTTAAACCTTCTTTTCTAACGTTTTGTAGTACTTGAGCTACCAAGTCTGGGCGTTGTTTTGCTTTACCGATTAGGCTTGCTTTTCCCACTTTAACGGTTCCTCTTTCGGTTCCTGCACTTATTAATGAATATTGGTTTTCAACTAATACCATTGCTTTACTTAATGCTGGTTTTGGTACTTCATCAATATATAAATCGCCTGTTTTGAAATTTTGGATTACTTGTTTCATATCTTTAAAATTTTACCGCTAAGACGCGGCATCGCAAAGCTTTTTTAATCACTCTATTATGTGATAAGCCTTTTTTATCATGAATGTTTCCTGTGTTTTGAATATTATTTTTATGGATAAACAGCTTAAATGATAAGGTACAAAGGTATACCTAATTCTTATGACGTACAAGATATATTTAGTTGGTTTATAAACTGGGATTTAGTATTGGCTAAATCTCATTTTGAAGTACTAGGAATAATACAAGGTGTTTTATTTTTGGCTGAAAGCCATAGATACCTTAACTTATGGCAACGCCATAAAGGTATATGACTAATACAGGTTTTCGCCCTGAAAGGGCACTATAATCAGCTCCATAAATAGCTTTCATCGTAATCAATATTGTATTCTTTAAAAAATTGTAAAACCTCTTCTTTATAAGTTTGTGTTTTATGATGTTCTTTTTGATTGGCAATATATATTGTAACAACTTTTTTCTTAGAATTACTAACAAAGAAACCAGCATATCTATCCATTTTGCCATGCAAAGTTTTTATAGTGTAATCCTTTGCTTTTAATCCATTTGCTACTGGTTCGTTTTATGTTTTCAACATATTTTGATAAGGCAATTGTTCTAGGTAAACTTGCAAGAATGTGAACGTGGTCAGAAACATCATTGATCATAAAAGGAATTCCTCCATTATTTTTTATTACACTTCCCATGTAAGCAAATAATTACTTTTCCACTTCTTGTTTTATAAAAGGAAATCGTTTTTTTTGTACTAAAAACTATATGTACATATAGTTGAGATAATGATTGCGCTATTTGATAGTATATTGCCCTTTCAGGGCGTTTATTTATTTGCTTAATTTTAACTTATGGCGTTGCCATAAGCTACTTTAGTAATGCCTTTCAGGCATTTTAGCAAAATAAAAAAAACTTAATTATTGAAAAAATCTATAGAAAAGAATAAAAGAATTTAAAACTAAAAAAACTATCTAGCACCTCAAAATGAGATTTAGCCTTAGTATTAGAAAATATTATTTCTAACTCAGGTCAAAAGTATTTTTTCTATAACACCTAAAAACATTTTCTCAAATGCTTTTTGTGTATAGAGTTCTTCATAACGTTTTCGTCCTTTAACACTTAATTCAGATGCTTTATTAGGATTATTTATAAGATATTCCATCTCAGTTGCTAAAACTATATGGTCTTGCTTTGGCACAATAATCCCTGAATTATTATCTAAAATCTCTAAAATTGCACCTTCATCTGTGGAAATAACAGGTAGTGAATATGACATTGCTTTCAATATTATTATATTATGACTTAAACTCTTTAAATATATACTCAAATATTCTATTGATTGTGGATAATAATTCTCGACCTTTCAATAATTTTTAATAAAAGTACATTTTTTGAAACTAATTCTAAGATAAGAGTTGATTATAATGTGTATACTTGTTGATATGTATTAACAATAAATTATGTAAGCTATTATTATCAAACTCAGTTAAATTTATTGTTTTTAACCGAAAATAAGATAAAATTTATTCAGATAAGGTCCTTATAATAAGGCAAATAACATTGCTAACTACATACAAGAAAAGCAACAAAACATAAATGAATTTTAGCTATTTTGTAGGAAATGAAAAAGATATAAATGAGTTCATCAAATATTCTGCTCTAAAATTAAATAGTCTGAAAATATAAAAGACATACTGTTATAAATAAATTATAATCATGAAAACAAAACTAATTACATTTCTACTCCTATTTTTATCAATAACGATTTTATATCCTCAAAATCATATTACAAATATTGGAGACGTTGGAATAGGGACAACAAACCCTCAAGCAACCCTAGATATAATAAAAAACAACTCTAGCACAAACCCTCTATTAAACTTAAGTTATCCTTGGGATAAATTTGATTTAATCCAAATAAATAGAGGTGTCATTAGCCCTGAAAAAATGATTACTTTAGGAAATGCTGGTGGAACATTTAAAAGTGGGATTATTCAAATATTTCAAAAGGATATTTTAAATCCAAATATAAGACTATCTGGTTCTCCACTAGTTTCGACTTACTTTAATGCTGGAAATGTTGGTATTGGGACAATCAATCCTGGCAACTATAAACTTGCTGTAGAAGGAATTATTGGTGCTAGGTCTATAGAAGTACATATGAATAGTTGGAGTGATTTTGTATTTAACCCCACTTATAAGTTAAGATCATTAAATGAGCTAAGAGAATTTATAGAAACAAATGGTCATTTGCCTGAAATTCCAACTGAGCAAGAAGTAGTCGAGAATGGTGTTGATTTAGGGATAATGAATAAAAAATTACTACAAAAAATTGAAGAGTTAACTTTATATATTATTGAACTTAATGAACGTATCATTAAATTAGAAATTGAAGCTATGGATATAAAATAAAAACATGAAAAAGCTTAGATCAATAATTCTAAAACTATTTATCATTTCCCTTTTCATCCAACATAACTCTTATTCGCAAATTTATGTTCAAGATGGTGATGATATAATATCTATAATAAATAATATTACTCCTAATACTACCATATATGTTAGTGATGGAAACTATAACGGTGGAGTAATTACAAATAGTGGTAATATAACACTAATTGGAAGTGAGCAGTCTTTTTTTAATTCTAAAATATATATTAATGCCGATAACTTTAGAATAAAAGATTTCAAATGGCTTAATGTTAATGGTTTTTTAATTGAAATAAGAGGAAAGAATAATTTAATTAGTAAATGTGAATTTTCAGGCTTTGGTAATATTTCTACATCAAAAGCCATTTGGATTAGAAATGAGATTAGTGTTACTGATAATCATTCAAATAATGTTATTGATAACTGTATTTTTAAAAATTGGGGGAAAACTTCTCAAACTGGATCTAATAGCTGTGTTAAGGTTGGTCAAACTAACCCATCACAAATTTTTCAAGGTACTATTATCAGGAATAATAAATTTATTGATGGACCACTACCAAATAATACTGAAAATCAAACTGCAATTCAGTTATTCTGTCCAACTTTAGTCGAGAATAATATAATAAAAAACTCTTATGATGCTATTGAAGTGAAAGGAAGTAATAATATCATTAGAAAAAATATAATCTCTGAATGTCATGGAGCAGAAATATTAAGTAATCGATCTGGATCTAACAATATATTTGAAGGTAATATCATTCATGATAATGAAAATGAGGGTATTCATATTTGGTCAGGAGAAAATAATATTTTCAGAAACAATATTGTATATAACTGTAAAATTATTGCTCGAATAAAAGGAGCAAAATATAATCTGGATGGCACCATATCTGATACTGAAGCAAATAATGTATCTATTTATAATAATACCTTTTATAACAATGAGAGAGGTATTATCTGGGATCCAGGAAATGGTAACCCTTTGAATCCTCCTCAAAATATTAAAATAGTTAATAATATCTTTTTTGGAATGGGTATCAACTCAGCAATAGAAAACACATATTTTAATCCTTCCGTTACAAAATGTTCAAACAACCTTTTTTATAATTTCTCCTCCAATTATATTCCTCAGGGGAATAGTATAATTACACAAAATCCTATGTTTAATACCAGTACAAATGATTTTCAAATTCAATCTATATCACCTTGTATTGATGCAGGACAATCTGTTCAACCTTTTGTAGAAAACGATATTAATGGAAATCATAGACCTTTAAATGGAGTAAGTAGTACTGGAATTAGAATCTTTGATATAGGTGCTCATGAATATTTTACAAATCCAAATGAATGTGAATTAATAAATTTGATTATTGAAAATCAAATAATATTTTCAGATAAAGAAGAATATAAGGACATATATATAAGAAATAGTTCTAATAATACTGATATTAGTTTAATTGCTTCAAACAAAATTATTATTAATCCTAATACAAATATTAATTTTAGATTAAAAGCTGAAATTGATGTACAATGTACATCTTATTTTATAAATTTAAGTTCAAATATGATTAAACCAAATCATAACACGCTTGAAATTAATAATACAGTAAATAAAGGAAATAGAATAATAATTTCTCCAAATCCTAGTAACGGTTATTTTTCTATTACATATAGTGTTAAAAATCAGAATGGTAGAGTTCTAATATATGATAAAGAAAAGAAATTAATTTTTGAAACTGAAAATGTTTTGCTAAATACTATGAAAGTTAATATTAATGAACATCCATCTGACATATATTATGTTAAAGTTATCACTAATAATGAAACCTTGGTTCAAAAAGTTTTAGTAAGAAATTAAGCTTATTAATCAATACTTTCAAGCTTCTTTCAAAACCTAAAGTTATTTTGAAATTTTGGATTACTTGTTTCATTATTAAATTTTATTTTTTAAACTATAATAGCATACAAAGGTATGTTTAATACTTGTATTTAATAAATGATTGTAGTGAAATTAGGGCAAAAATTGATAAAACTATATCTGTTACTGTTTTGTAACATCAAAGAATTTATAGTTCTGAAAAATACTCCTTTACTATTTCTTCTATTCGTAAAGTGCGTATATTTTCTTTAAACATTTTTGAAATATAAAAAGTAAGTAAAGAGGTGTAAATAAGATCTTTTGTACTATAAAATGATGACTCTTTTTCTTCATACCAATTCATGACATGCTTATACATTTTTTCATGTCCTTTTATACGTTTAAGAAAAGTTCTTGTATGTGTGTACCCATTTTTTTTTGTAGATGAAAACTTTAAATAATCATCAATAAATAGGGTTTTATCCTTAGTCCTTATTTCTATTTTTTCTTGGACTCCACGAATTACATTTCCTTTATCTGAAACAGAAATATTTACCAACGAGCCTTTACTATATAAAATAGCAACAGAAATTGTTTCGTCTATAGAATCTGAACTAATTACATTTAATTCTATTGGCATTTCATCAATCCAAAAAGTTGCTAAATCTATCCAATGTGTCAGATTTCCTGTTATTCTTGTACCTTGATTATCCCAAAAATACCAATGATTATCATTTATAAGAATTTCTTTAACTGAAATATTTATTATTACCTGCTGTCCTTTTATCTTATCTTTTATCTCTTGGTTTACAGGAATATACCTTCGGTTATAGCCAATATCTATTTTTGCATTTTTTTTGTATAGTGCTATTAAATTTTTTAAATCTAATAAAGTAACTGTTGGTGGTTTTTCAATAAATATTTTTGTATTTGGGTTAACTTCAAAAATCTCTTTAGCTATTCTAGTATGATCTGAATGATAGGTCGCTATTATTGCTAATGGATTTTCAACTCTTTTTAAGATAGAATATGTTTCTTGTGGTACTAGAGCAAATTTATCGTAGGAATACCTGTTTTTATAATACTCCGCTAGTTGATAGTTATAATCTGTACAACATATTTTATGCTGTTTTTTAAGAAATGCTGCTATAAAAACACGAGAGTAATCTCCTAGACCATAGATAAACACCCCTTTTTTACTTGAATGATTTTCAGGTTGTTGTGGTATTTCATCAAGATGAATATAATTCTTATAAATACGATTATTCGTATTGCTAAATTGATTGAAAATCTCTCTTTTAGATGTGAAAATATCTATTTTATTATCAAAAGAGTTTGATTCAAAAAATATATTCTCTATCACAAAACAATCTTGCTTTTGAGAGGTTTGGATACTAAAATTTAAAAAGGTTTTTTTATTATATTTTACAGTTAGAACTGTTAAATAGTAAGATAACTTTAGTGCCTTATTTTTCTTTGATTTAATTTTACGAAATGTTTTAACAAAACCCTCGTATCGTATAAAAAACCATAATTTTTTTATTTTATGTGATACTTCAGGTCTATCAGAAAATTTAAACTCTTTTTGTTTTACAACAAGGCTTTCAAATTTTAAATCTTTAAGACGGTGAATTCTATACATAACTATGATTTTAAAATAGCATTTATTTCAGTCATAAAATTAGAAATAAATATTTCTTCTGTGTATTTGTCAACATATTCATTATGGTTATTAAGAGACATTGCTCTTACTTTATCAAAGTTTTCTACACAATACTGCATTTTAGAAGCTAAATCGTTTGGATCTTTACTCTTAACAAGAAAACCATTCACACCATCTTTTATGATATCTGAAATAGCACCATTATCTGTAGAAATTACCGTTAAGCCTGATTGGTACGCCTCTAAAATAGTTAAAGGAAAACACTCATTTTTATAGAATGTTGGTAATACAAAAATATCTGATTCAGCTAGTTTTTGATATTTTTCTTCGCCATAAGCAGGTCCATTTATAGTAACAAATTCTTCTAGATTATACTTTTTTACTAATTTTTTCAAGTACTCTACACTAATATCAGCAGAATTTCCAACAATTATTGCTTTAAAATCAGCTGTCTTTTCTTTTAGTAATTTTAATGCTTCGACAAAAATTAGAATACCTTTACTTTCTACCAGATTAGAAAGATAAATAAATTTTGTATTAGTACCTTTATCCTTACTTTTCTGCTTCTCTATCTTAGGAATTCCATTAGGAATTATCCTAGGTTTAGTAGGACTTACATTTTCAATATCTTTATATAAAACTTTTGCGAGCATGATAACCTCTGTGTTTTTAAAGACATAACTATATAATTTCTTTTGAAAACGGCTATTAGTTGTTTTTTCTAGAATCCCTTTTCCGTGTAAATGATAAAGAATTTTCTTATTAAATAATTTGAGAACAAAAACTAACACCAAGTCTTTATAAAAAGCAAAACCTAATGGTGATAGTGTAAAATATACTAAATCATAATTGTTATTAATTAGTTTTATTACAAGTTTGGTATAACTTTTTAATGCATTGAGGATTTTCCTAAAAGAAAAACCACCCATATCTTTCATTGAATTAGCTAATTGAATTTCGATAATATCAACATCTAATTCTGACTGAACAATCGGGTTATCAATGATTGTTTTGTTCATCAAAGAAGCACCATGAACTGGCGGAGGAAGTTGAACTAAAAATAACACTTTTTGCTTTTTCATTTATTAACTTTCACTTTTTTTGTAAGAATTATTTGTCATAAATGAATGATAGGTAGTAAAATAAATCACCCAAAATAACACACTAGAATGTGGTAATTCTAAAATAACATTTAGCGCACTCCATACACTTACCCCAAAAAGGCTTAATATCATAAATAATTGGTCAGGTGTTAGACCTTTCTCAAATATTCCTTTTGCTGCTTTGTAATAAACAGGTAGTAATAATAGTGTAATAAATCCCATATAAGAGAAAAAGGTAACAAAAGAGTTATGGAATGCCTTGACATAGCGTTCTCCTTTTCTATCAAAATGTGCTGAATCACCAAATTTTGTAGTCATCATTGACGCTTCTTCTAAGGTCAAATAAGCTTTGCCAAAACCATTTCCCAATCCGAAATTATGAGTCCCATTATTCATACCTATTTTCCAATAATCTATTCTCCAATTGGCATTATTGTCGTTGTATTCTTTTGAAAGCTGTGACACTATTAATAATCCAACAATGAATATGGACAAATAGAGTAGAGTTTGCCGTAAACCAATAATATATATGATATAAATTGCACCTACAAATAGTATACTTAATACTATTGAAGAATGCCCTAAAGCGGCAGAAACACCTAGAATAAATGCATAAATAACAAACTTTTCGAATATCGATTTTTTCCCTGATAGTATATAAGCTGCTAATACGGGAAAGAGCATTATTACAACAGGAGAATAATACTCATATAAAACACTTTTATCTGGTACGACAATATGAAATCTTATCAATAGTAAAAAAACTACTTGAACTGCAACACCAACTAGGGCTAATCTCTTTAGTAACCGAATAATCGTGGTAAAGCTGCCTTTTACATTTTCAGTTATAAAATATACCAAAGCTAAATATACCACTAGCATGTAATGACGTAATATAAATATTGGTTGCCTTCCTATCAAAAATGCAATCAATAAATAACCGACTGAAATTAGTATTAGAAGTAAAACATTCGGTTGACTTAGTTTTCTATTTAGCGTAGATAATGAAAACAAAAAGACTAGTAATAGTATAAAGTCATGCAAAAAAACAGGTCCTATAAGAACTGCTTTACTAAAATGTCTACCCAAAAACAACAAAAGATACAATAGCGTAAAAAGGCTATAGATTGTAATATTTTTTTTATTTAAAATCATTTATTGCTGTCTAGATTTTCTTTATGTTTTATTTAGAAATCTATATCGTTTTTAGTATTAAAATGTCTTCTAACCTATTTTTAATGTAAGCTTTAAACTTAAAAAAAATTTACATAAAAAACTCCCATTTTACAAAAGAACAAAAATATTCAATAATAAAACGTTTCCCTATAAAAAGTATTCCCAATACTGATATATTATTTCTCGTGTCATTTGAAATATACTAAACGGTTTTCATGTATTTTTTAAGATACAATAGAATTGCCAAACCAAAAATTATCATAGAACTGAACAAATTAAAAAGATTCTGTTCAAAATACATTTTAAATGGAACAAACAGAAGGGACATCAATAATATGGGATAGAAAATACTTAATCTTTTATAAATAAATCCTTTTTCATTGATTGCTATGATACTTAATATTGATAATACTGTTTCACCAATTAGTATAGATAATGCAATAAGATAAGGATGGTTTCCAAATACAAACCAAAGAATAATACCAGATACTATTGCAATTAAAGCAGCAATTAATGGATTGGTACTATATTGCTTATCTCTTTTAAGTAATAAAAGTTTTGTCTCAGAACTAGATGATATTGATGAAACAAAACCAGCAATACCCAATAATAAAAAAGTAAGTGAATAACTACTATATCTATCATCAAAAAATAAAGAAATAACAACTTGATTGAAGAATAGTAATGAAATTAAAAAAACAATTCCTATTATCATCGCAAATAAATCTACCTTCATAGCAATGTCATCACTAATCAATTCTTTAAAAAATGCTTGTACAATTATTCTCCTTACTCCTTTGTAGATCATATACAATTTGAGTGCTAAATAAGAAACTGCTATGGCTTCATCATTATAAAACAGAGACATTACATTTACGATACCTATACCTATAAAGAAAAATGAAAAACTGGCTAATCCTATTCTTATGTTGGCTAAATATTTTTTAATTAATTTGATTTTAGGTGTCACAAAATAACGTACCTCAAGAATTTTTGATACCAGTATACCTGTAAACAAATAGGCAACAACAAGACTTAAGCTATATAAAAGTACGATATGCTCTATAAAATAAAATGAACTAATAACCAAAGTTACTGCTGGAATGATAATCCTTAAAAGTGCAATTTTTGCACCCATCACAGGTTTTCCCAATCCATAAAGTGCATAGTCTGCATTCAACGCAAATACAGGAGCCATAAAAAAGAGGAAATTTTTAGTAAACAAAAATCCAAAAAACCCAAAGAACATAAGGAAAAGTGAAAGTGTAAACCTAGCAGATTGCGTAGAGTAATATTCTTCTTTCCAATCGTTTAGTAATGCTAATTGTCTTGTAGTAGATAATTGTAATCCAAAAGCGATTATTGATATTACCATCAATGAAAATGAATCGATTTCACCAATAAATGCAATTGTTTTATTGGCTACATTTTTTGCAATAAACTTTAAAGACATAATTGTACCTATGTGTCCTATCCCAGTTAATATACCTATTACAAAAAGCCTTTTTATCATTTTTTCTCAATAAAAGCTAACACTATTTTATGGTTTACTTCAATATTTATAAACTCTTTGTGGGCAACTAAATAAACGATTATATCTGCTTTTTCTATGGCATCATCTATTGTATAAATCTTAATGTGCTCATGTTCTTTTATATTTGGTTCTACTGGAAAAACATCGAAACCCTGGAGAATTAAACTTTGTGTTACGTATAATGCTGGAGATTCTCTTAAATCATCAATATTAGGTTTGAAAGCTAATCCCATACAGGCAATTTTTGGTTTTTTCTTTGATTCTATCTCAAATTTAATTGCCGTATTTTTTATTTTTTCAATAACCCACTCTGTTTTATAATTATTGATTTCTCTAGCTGATCTAATAATGCGAGCTTCTTCGGGAAAACTATTGACAATAAACCAAGGATCAACGGCAATACAATGTCCACCAACTCCTGTTCCTGGTTGTAATATATTTACACGTGGGTGTTTATTTGCAAGAGTAATTAATTCCCACACATTAATATCAGCTTTATCTGCAATCATGGATAATTCATTGGCAAATGCTATTTGAACGTCTCTAGATGCATTTTCAACCAGCTTAGTCATCTCAGCGGTTTGTGCATTTGTAGCATGTAATTCTCCCTTTACAAATAATCCATAAAAGGCTTGTGCTTTTTTAGTAGAAGCTTCATTAACACCTCCAATTGCTCTGTCATTATGTTCTAATTCATAAATAACGTTACCTGGTAAAACACGTTCTGGACAATATGCCATAAAAAAATCACCTTCTAAATCGGGTCTATTGTCATTAATAATTTGTTGCATTTTTTTGGTAGTTCCCACAGGGCTTGTTGATTCAATAATCACCAAATTTCCTTTTGCTAAAAAAGGTGTTAGACTCATAATAGCTGATTCTACATAAGATAAATCGGGTATATATTCTCCTTTAAATGGTGTTGGAACAGCTATTAGATAAACATCTGCGACTACAGGTTTTGTTGTAGCTTGTAAATAGCCATCTTGTACTACTTTATTGACTAATTTATCTAAAGAAGGTTCTACAATATGAATCTTTCCTTGGTTAATAGTTTTTACAACTTTTTCGCTAACATCAACTCCTATTACGTTGATCCCATTATTCGCCATTACGGCAGCTGTAGGCAAACCAATATAGCCTAAACCTATCATTACTGTTTTTGGGTGTTTCATCTGGATAAATTTTACCGCAAAGGCACAAAGACGCCAAGCTTTTTTTTAATTATTCTCTGATATAATAAATTTAGATCTATTTGTTTCATCAATTCAATTGTTTAATAAAATCAATGATTTTTCCACAAGCATTACCATCTCCATAAGGATTGTGTAATTGGCTCATGTTTTTATACACCTCATTATTACTTAATAGTTGTGTTGTTTCACTAACAATTTTCTTAGTATCAGTTCCAACCAAAATTACTGTTCCAGCATCTACTGCTTCGGGTCTTTCTGTAGTATCTCTCATCACTAATACAGGTTTACCAAGACTAGGTGCTTCTTCTTGAACACCGCCGCTATCAGTAATAATTAGAACAGATTGATTCATTAACCATACGAATAGTGGATAAGACAAAGGTTCTATTAATAAAACATTTTTAACATTATCTAATATTTCATGTACTGGTTTTAGTACTTTCGGATTTAAATGTACGGGATATACAATCTGAATATCATCATGAGATTCTGCAATTTCTTTTAATGCATTGCAAATATTGATAAAACCTTGACCGTGATTCTCTCGACGATGCCCCGTAACTAGAATAATCCTTTTGGATAAATCTAATTTATTTTTTAACTCCGTAAGTTTATCAGAATCTAAGTTCTTAACTTTTTCAGATGTGTATAATAAGGCATCTATGACTGTATTACCTGTAACAGTTATTGTAGAAGGATTAATATTTTCTTTTACTAGGTTTTGCTTTGCTTGTTTGGTTGGTGAAAAATGAAAATCAGCAACATGTCCTGTTATTTTTCTATTAATTTCTTCAGGAAAAGGAGAGAGTTTATTATACGTTCGTAATCCAGCTTCTACATGACATACTTTCGCTCCTGCGTAAAAACCGGCAATACTCGATGCCATTGTTGTTGTTGTATCTCCGTGAACAAATACAAAATCTGGTTTAAAGTCTTCTAATATCGGCTTTAACTCCGTGATAATTGTCGCTGTTAAATTGTATAGATTTTGACCTGGTTTCATCAAGTCTAAATCATAATCTGGAGTGATTTCAAAAAAATCTAAGACCTGATCTAACATTTCTCTATGTTGTGCTGTTACACAGATTCTTGTATCAAAATTGGAATTCTTTTTTAATAAACGAACTAAGGGAGCCATCTTTATGGCTTCAGGTCTAGTTCCAAAAATGATTAGGTTTTTTTTCAAGTTGTCTTTTATTTCAAATTAGTAATAAATTCTTTTAAAGCGATTTTCCAATCTCTAGTTGGGTAGTTAATCGTTTTTAATTTCTCTAAGGAGAATGTACTATTCTTTGGCCTTATGGCAATAGTAGGATATAAATCAGAGGATATTCTATTCACCTTTATAGCTACTTTTGAATATTTAAATATTTCTATAGCAAATTCAAACCAACTCGTCTTTCCCTCATTAGTAAAATTATAGATTCCATAATTTCTATTATCTGAACCTATTAAATATAAAATAAATTTAGCTAAATCAATTGCATTCGTTGGATTTCCTATTTGATCATCAACAACACTTATCTCCTTTTTTGTCTTAGCTAATTTCAGCATCGTTTTAACAAAATTTGTCCCTTTCTTCCCATAAAGCCATGAGGTACGAATAATAAAAAAATTGTTGTGCATCTTTTGTACTTCCTGCTCTCCAAGAAGTTTTGTTTTTCCATAGTAATTTATTGGATTTGGGATATCTCCTTCACTATATGGATTATTTGACCTTCCATTAAAGACATAATCTGTTGAAATATGGATAAGTTTTACATGGTGTTTTTTACAAGACTCTACCAAATTAGCGACTCCTATTACATTAACTTTTTTTGCTAATTCTTTTTCTTCTTCAGCTTTGTCTACATTTGTATAGGCTGCACAATTTATGCAATAATCAATTCTATTTTTATCAAAGAAATTACGAATACTCCTCTCATTTAAAACATCTAAAGATTTCCTATTTGTAAAAATAAAGTCTAAATGTAAGTTCTCCTCAACCAGTTGGTGTAATGTAGTCCCTAATAAACCATCTCTACCTGTTATAAGAACTCTAATCTTCTCCATCCTAAGATTCCAAATTTACTTATCCGATTTATATGTCTTCAAATACGTATCCAAATCTTTTATTAAGATAAAGAATATTGTCAAGAATAAGAAAATCATAGTATATTTAAATACTTTATTTTCAATTATTCTCACTTTGGAAATCCCTAAAGGTTTAAATGGTGTTACAATTTTGAAAACATCTTTCATTTTTTCCTTCTCAACCAATAATGTATCCAAATTTTTATAAGCATCTTGGTAAATGTAAAAGAGTTTAATTTCGTTTTCATCTGCTTTTTTAGAATCAAAAATCTCAATTGCTGTTCCAGATACATGAGAGTTTTCAGCAAGCAATAATCCTATTTTTTTATAGGTTTCTCTTAATGAATCTATATCTTTAATACTTTGAAGTATTCGTTCTTCTTTTAACTCTAAACGTTTAATGTTATTATTTCTCTCATCAATTAAACTTTGGTTGTTTTCCAAATCTTCTATTAATTCTGGTTGAATATTATGACTGAGCTTATTTTTTAGAGATAACATACGTACCACATATTGTTTAGCATCAAAGAAAGAGAACCCATCATCTACAAACTCATAAAAAGCTATTTTAGTAATACTCAAAGAATCTTTATCTTTAATAAACTCATCGTATGCTTCAATGATATCACGATACTCTTCTTGTCTTATAATTTCAAATTCTAATAAAGAATTAGCATCATCAAAATTTATATTAAATAACTTGGCCAATGCTAGTGAATCTTCACTCTCGATAAGACTATTATAGTATTGAATACGTTCACTTAACTGATAGACTGCTTTATAATTTGGTTCAACTATCATATCATAATGATAGATTTCTGGTGATATGGTTTCAAACAAAACACCTACACTAGCACCCAATACAATAGCAATTCCTAGTTTGATAATATGCTTTCTTAGAAACAATAATAAACCAATAAGAATTTTAAAAACTGATTTAAAAATATTCCCAATAAAAGCAAAAAAGCCAGTAAATAATAGTACCATTTGCTTTAAAAGAGCTCCTAAATCTATTTCTTCAGGAGAAGTGTTTGCTTTGTTTGACATAAATATTCTTTTAATTTTAGGTAAATATTTGTTTTAATATTTTATTTGTAATGGTATAAGTTGGCTCAACACCTGTAGTTCCTAGACCTCCAGAAGCTAATGTACTTCCTGTCTGTAAAGGATTATCTGAGGCGTAATATGCATAACGTACTTTGACACTTTTTGAAATATTACCTCGAATTTTTGAGGCAGATTGAATTGCCTTTTGGTAATGTGCTCCTTCCATTTCTAAACCAATCACACGCCAAGTTGAATCGTGAAAGAATTGTAATATATCTTTATTTTGCAACGAAGTTCCTAAAACTGAAATCATAGCTCCTTTAATAACAGGAATGTCTGAGTCTTCAAAATCTCTTTTACGTAACTGATTCTTAAATGGATAGTTATCTGCCGTTCCTTCAAAAATATGTGCTGTAGGAATCATAATGTCTCCTTTGCCTCCATCTAAAATTCCTGCTTTACCCATTATTGAAATAGATTCTACAGGCATAAGATGTCTTTTACCATTATTGAATTCATAAGGTTTTAACAATTCATCCATGGTTTCGTATGCTTGCTCTCCAAAAGCATAATCCATTACAATTAGAACTGGTTTATCACCTTGTGTTGTATTAAATCCTACTAAACTAACCTCTATTTTTGCGGTATCTATTACTTGAACATTTATATTAGTTCCCGAATTATCTTTTATATAATACAATCCGTTTTTGGCAGCATGTTCTTTTACTAATTTTCGCAAATCTTCATTTGTATCATCACTTAACAAGTGAAATAAATCAAACTCTTTTGATGATTTAGCCTGTATTGGTAAGGCAGTTGGTGCATATAATGTATTCATAACACTATGCATATTGGCACTTATAATATGTATAGGTCGGTCTAGTAAATTATTCTCAAATAAGACCTCTTTTACATTTGTTGCCCATACATCTCCATAAATATGATGCCCTATACTGTCTCGTAAATCTGGTGAAAATTTTATAGTACGTTTTTGCCCATTTTCGTGTGATTCTTCTATGGCTAATTTACCTAACCAATAAATAATATGAGCAAATCTATTCGGATTTTCTTCTTCTGAAAAATCTGCATAAGCTTCTTTTACTTCTTTGTATGAACGTCCTAAAATACTTCCTAAATGTACTAATAGAATTTCTCTTTCTTTGTCACTTATCTTTTTATTATGTAGTACTATTTCTTCTAACAATTCCCATTCGTGTAGCATTTGCCTATCTTTCTGCAACCAAACTCTCCTTCTTATTTTATGAGATTCTATATATAAAAAGGTGAGATGTGTTAAAATATCATAGATCTCAGATCGACCTCTAGTCACTTCAATATTCATTTGATTGACATCAATACGATAGCAATTTCTACGTCTTTTTTTAGGAATAATTACCTGAAACTGACTATTCTTATAACCTTCATCTGCTGTTAAGTCTATATAAGTACATTCTTCGATTCCTGCTGGTAAACGATCTAATACATATACCAAACCTCTCAGTTCTACCTGATCACTTGCGATGCTTCCATATATCTCAGGTCTTAACAACAACAAAGAATTACGTAAAGTTTCACCCGATGCTCCCATGGGTTTATAATAACCACGACTAAACAAATGTCGCATAGCTATATAAAGCCGCTCTATGGCATTTGATGATTCTTGTGCTCGTGTTCTATTTGGCATATATTTATATTAAAGTGCTGCGAAATTACGCATTTATCTTTATTTGAGTAATTTTAAATATTTCTTTTCATTATGTAAAAGCGATGTTGCTTTTACAATGCTTGGATCAAAGGCTAATTTTTGCTGATAAACACCTTCTTCATAATAATAGCGTTTTACTATTTCTTCGGTTAAACGATCCTTTATTTCTTCTTTATTAGCATCTAATTGTGCTACTTTTTCTTGAGCAACAGCATCCATAAATAAACTGTATTCCGCTTTTATTTTAGTGCCATAGCCATCGTCATTGGCTTTTTCTATTGCTTCATCAAATTGCTGTTCAGAAATTGTTTTAAAATCATCATTATGTGTTAATACATATTCTTTAAATGAACTATAAACCACATCTGATAATTTAAATTGACTTGGCTCAGGGATTGTTGGATTTTTATAATAATAATCGGTTACATAATTAAATAATGCATCTGATGCAAATAGGTTTTTTGTAAGATTTAAGGTTTTAGGTTTTTCTATTTGGACATCTGGCAAGACACCACCACCATCAGTCACTTTTCTACCATTTACTGTTTTAAAAGTAGTCACTTCTCCATCTGAAAATTTTGGAATTTCATATTCTTCTCTATTGGTATAATCTAACTCTTGAATACAACGGCCACTCGGTGTGTAGTATTTTGAAATGGTCAGTTTCATTTGCGCACCATAAACTAACTTGCGATAACGTTGTACTAAACCTTTACCAAACGATCGCTCTCCCATAATCACAGCACGATCATAATCTTGCAATGACCCTGACACGATTTCTGAAGCTGAAGCAGAACGGCCATTCACTAATACAACAATAGGTATATCTAAATCTAAGGGTTCGTTGCGGGTTTTATAGGTATTGCTCCATTTTTTTACTTTTGATTTGGTCGTAACTACAACTTTATCCTTTGGAATAAACATATTGGTTATCGAAACAGCTTCATTTAACAATCCACCTGGATTACCACGAATATCTAAAATCAATTTTTTCATGCCATGATCTTTTAAATCATAAATGGCTTTTTTTACTTCTTTACTTGCTTTTTTATTAAATTTCACAAAAGCGATATACCCAACTTCGGCATCAACCATACTATAAAATGGTACGGGATTCATTTCAATTTTTGAACGTTTAACACTAATTATTCGCTCTTTACCTTGACGTAATATTTTTAATTGAACAAATGTATCGGGAGTTCCACGAAGCATCCTACCTGTATTTTCTCCTTCATAATCCTTAAGAATTATATCATCAATCTCTAAAATTTCATCTCCTGCTTTTAGACCGGCAACGGCTGCAGGAGCATCTTTATAAGGTTCTAAAATATACAAATGTTTGTCTTTATAGTGCGTATAGGCACCAATACCTCCATATTCACCAGAGCGTTTTATACGCACATCTTCTATGCCTTGTTCATCATAAAAATTAGTATAAGGATCTAAGCTTTTAAGCATACTTTTCATAGCAAGCTCATTGAGTTCTGCAGGATTAACCTCATCAATATAATACATATTGAGCTCTTTGAACAATGTGGTATAAATCTCTAACTGTTTTGCAATTTCAAAAAAATTGGACTTAAAGGCTACGGTACTTCCTATAAAAAGAACCAAGAAACTAATTCCTATATATCTTTTAATCTTAGTCACTATCATTTATGATTATTTTTTGGGAGTCTTTTTTGTTTCCTTTTTTCTAATGCGGTTTCTTATAAAGAATCCAATCAATATAGCAAATAAAACAAATGGCCATAAGTAAACTACTCCAATAATAAACTCTCCTATTCCTGTAAAACCACCTTTTACTGCACGCCAAAGTCTATTAGTATAAGTTTGAGATGGTGCTTTTACTCCTTGAATAATTTCATAGAAACTAAGGTGAATTGTACTAAACGACACCTTATTTTGCAGGTAATTTAAACGCCCTTGTTTGGCTTCAATTTCTTCTCTTATATTCGAAATCTGTCGTTCAATTTCTAACATATCTTTTACAGAACGCGCTTTATCTAATAATTGTAAATAACGTTCTTCTAATTTACGTTTTGCTTTGAGACGGGCTTCTAAATCTACAAACTCTTCGGTTACATCTTTTAATTGAATATCACGACGATCAAGAGATTTAACACTATTGGTAATACTATCTACTAAGGGTTGGAAATTTTTATTTGGAATGCGAATCAATAAACTTCTGTTTATACGATCGTATTCTTTACTTGTATTATCATTTTGAATATAACCTTCAAAAGCAACAATTCTTATCTTAATTGATTGATAAGTTTCTTCAATCGACTTCGTTTCAAAAGTTAAATAACTCGTTTTGATAAGTTTTTGCTCCTGTCTTAATTGTGGTGATGCTGGTGCATTTGATGGAACAGCTTGTTCATTAGTGTATTCCACAACATCTTCAAAAGCCACCTTTGATTTTGTATAAGCTTCTTCAGATATAAAATCACTTTGCTTATTGCCATCAGTACAGGCAAGACTTAAAACTAAAAAACTAAATAAGAGTAGAATTTTTTTCATGTGTCTAAATTTTAATTTTTATAGGTGACACATGCTGTTCGCTATTATTCATTCTCTTGTGTGTCGAAATCGTACATGCTCGTTTCATCATTAATTTATTTTATCTACAAACTTTTGTAACAGGCTTTTCATTTGTATGGCAACATCTTGATACGCAAGCTTTTCATTTGATATATATATAAACATAAAAATATGCTTTTTCGTATGTTTATCATCAACTAATACTGGTAAGGAATGCCTTTCTAAACGATAGGCCTCTCGCATGATTCGTTTAATTCGATTTCTATCAACTGCTTTTTTAAAATATCTTTTGGAAACAGTAAAACTTGCTTGAATTTTAAAATCAGTATCGTGTTCCACTTGTAAATACACTAATTGCAAAGGGAAAGATTTTAATCTTTCCCCTTTTGTAAACAATTGTCCTATGAGTTTCCGGCTTTTGAGCCTTTCTCCTTTTTTAAATGTGTATTTCATTTTAAAATTCTACCGCTAAGGCGCTGAGACGCAAAGGGTACAAATACCCAATACTAAAACCAACCTTTTTTCCCTACTTGGTACATTTGCACAAACTCTTCATCTGACTTTGTTAAATAGATAATACCTTCTACTAAACCTATAATACTTCCAATACCACAGGTAACAAACGTTATAATAATTTGAATTATTCCTTCTTTTGTATAACCCAATACAAATTTATGAACTCCAAAAGCTCCTAATAAAATTGCTAGAATCCCTGCCATAACTTTTTTGTTTTCTTGTGGTGTTGCTTCTGTGTTTTTGTTTTCATCAATTACTTCCATTGTGTTTGTTTTTATAGTTAAAGCACAAATATAAGACTTTGAATTGATATTGTAGCGTTTAACATTTAACAAAAAATAAAAACTTTGCATCTTTGCGGTTAAAATAAATCTAACTTTGCACTAAATTATGCGAAAATTAAAAAATAATGAACTCAATCGTAAGAATATTGCTGATTTTAAAGCAGCTAAAAAAACTCCTATACTTGTTATTCTAGACAATATAAGAAGTTTAAATAATGTAGGTTCGGTCTTTCGTACTAGTGATGCTTTTTTAGTAGAAAAGATTTATCTCTGTGGTATTACGGCCACTCCACCGCATAAAGACATTCAAAAAACAGCATTAGGAGCAACTGATTCTGTAGATTGGGAATATGTTAACGATTCGTTAAGGCTTGTGCAAAAATTACAAAAAGAAGGTATAAAAGTAATCAGTATCGAACAAGCTGAAAATAGCACTATGTTACCCGACTTTATCACTGAAACAAATCAAAAATATGCTATTATTTTTGGTAACGAGGTAAAAGGTGTGCAACAAGAGATTGTAGATACATCTGACTATTGTGTAGAAATTCCTCAATTTGGTACTAAACATTCGTTTAATATATCCGTAAGTGTTGGAATTGTTCTTTGGGATTTGTTTGGAAAACTTCAAAGACTCTAGACAAATAGATATTAGTTTTTAAACTAATTTAACTCCTATTTAAAGAGGTTGCCATCAAACTGATATTTGAAATTTGCAGTGTCTCTCTTTATATCGTATTTTTGCAGAATAATTAATATCTTTTTATGCACAAAGCAGGCTTCGTAAATATTATTGGAAACCCCAATGTTGGAAAATCTACCTTAATGAATGCTTTGGTAGGTGAACGCATTTCGATTATCACCAACAAAGCTCAGACAACTCGTCACCGTATTTTGGGAATTGTAAATGATGATAACTATCAAATTGTTTTTTCAGATACACCAGGAATCATAAAACCGGCTTATGAGTTACAAGAATCCATGATGAGCTTTGTAAAATCTGCTTTTGAAGATGCTGATATCTTGATTTATATGGTTGAAATCGGAGAGAAAGACCTCAAAGATGAAGCTTTTTTTAAGAGAATTAATAACGCTGAAATTCCGGTTTTGGTAGTATTAAATAAGATTGATAAATCAGAGCAAGATTATGTTTTAAAACAAGTTGGTTATTGGCAAGAAAAGCTTCCAGATGCAGAGATTTATCCTATTTCAGCACTTAAAAAGTTTAATATTCAAACTGTTTTTGATAGAATTGTAGAACTTTTACCTGAATCTCCTCCTTTTTATCCAAAAGACCAACTCACCGACAAATCAGAACGTTTTTTTGTCAATGAAAAGATTCGTGAAAAAATCTTGATGCACTACAAAAAAGAAATTCCGTATTCGGTTGAAGTCGATACCGAAGAATTTAATGAAGAAGCAAAACTCATTCGGATTCGTGCAATTATTATGGTGGAACGTGAGACGCAAAAAGGAATTCTAATCGGACATAAAGGTAAAGCGTTAAAACGTGTTGGAATTGAAGCTCGAAAAGATCTTGAAAAATTCTTTCACAAAAAAATATTCCTAGAAATGTATGTCAAAGTCAATAAAAATTGGCGTAGTAGCGATCAGCAACTAAAGCGATTTGGATATAATTGATAGGCAATAAGCAAAATTGGGAATATTCTATACTTATTGCTTATTTTGGAGTGTTACTCTTTACTTTCTAAAGAAACCTCTTTTGCATGCAACAATCGGGTTAGTTTTATAGACAAATCCAATAAAACAATTTTAGCATTTCCATTTCTTTCAATATGGTACATGGCTGTTCCCAATTCTTCTGAGATGGGTATTATATTCCCATTATGAATAAATGGGGCAAAATTTTCAAGTTTAAAACCTTCTGTTTTGGGTTCTAGATAAACTAAGGAGTCTGCCTTATAATTTAGCAACATGGCCTGTCTAAAAACTTGTAAACAATAGGCTAGAAATTGCTTTTGGGTTTCACGACCTTTTCCTGCAATTTCGTTGCTCCAACCGATTAAATCGTTAATAACACTGGCGTTTCCTTTCGCTCTAAATGCTGCTCGTACCCATACGACGAACCATTGTTCATAAATACGTTCATCTGATTTGTTTTGACTTAGCTTTAGTGCTTTATTATAATTTCCATCTGCCTGATGAGCAATTTTAGTCGCAGCAGCAACCTCTATTTTTTCTCTTGAAACTAAGGCTTCTATAATCTGTTGTTCATTTAAATTGCCAAAATGTAAAACTTGACAACGTGAACGTATGGTGCTAATAATTTGTTCTTCGTGTTCTGTTACCAATAACAGAATTGTCTTTTCTGGTGGTTCTTCAATGAGTTTGAGTAATTTATTTGATGCAGCAATATTCATTTTTTCTGGCATCCAGATGATCATAACTTGATAGGTTGCCTCATAAGGTTTTAAACGAAGTACTTTGACAATTTCTTGAGCTTCATCAACTCCTATTTGGCCTTGTTTATTTTCTACACCAATGTGTTTGTACCAATCAAATAAACTTCCGTAAGGATTTTCAGTTAAAAAAGTACGCCAATCTTTTAGAAATAAACTACTAACTGGATGCTTTTTTATATTTTCGTTTGATGCTACTGGAAAAGCAAAGTGCAAATCGGGATGTTGCAATTTTTCACATTTTGCAAGACAAATATCAGGCGTTTTATGCTCTTTGCTTATAAGGTAACCCGCATAAGCAATGGCAATAGGCAAGGTACCACTTCCTTCATTTCCTACAAACAATTGCGCATGTGAAATACGGCCTTTATCAACCGTTTGTTTTAAATGATTTACTAAGTGTGTTTGACCTATTATCTGTTCAAAATTCAACATGGCTTACCGCTTCTATTTCCACAAAAATAGGGAATATTATGTTACCTTTGTGGCTTCTTTATAATCTGAATTTATAACTAATGAAAAATTTATCCAAATTTAATTTCAAAAACAAAAAAGCACTTATACGAGTTGATTTTAATGTTCCATTAAATGATCAATTTGAAGTAACAGATACTACACGTATTCTTGCAGCCAAACCAACTATTGAAACTATTCTTAAAGCTGGAGGAAGTGCTATTTTAATGTCACATTTAGGACGACCAAAAGGAAAAGATGCTAGTTTTTCACTAGGACACATCGCTGCAAAAGTAAGTGAAGTACTAGGTGTACCTGTAAAATTTGTATCTGATTGTGTTGGAGATGAAGTTCGTGACGCTGTACAAAATATACAAGTTGGTGAAGTTTTATTATTAGAAAACCTTCGTTTTTATCCTGAAGAAAAAGCAGGAGATATCACTTTTGCCAAACAACTAGCGGAATGGGGTGATATTTATGTAAATGATGCCTTTGGAACTGCACATCGTGCCCACGCTTCAACTGCTATTATTGCTCAGTTTTTTGAAAATAATAAATGTTTTGGACTACTTCTAGAAAAAGAAATCTTAAATATTGGTAAAGTCTTAACGGACAGTAAAAAACCAGTAACCGCTATTTTAGGTGGTGCTAAAATCTCCTCGAAAATTGGGGTCATTGAAAACATATTCGACAAAGTAGATCATATTATTATTGGTGGCGGAATGAGTTATACCTTTATCAAGGCACAAGGTGGTGACATTGGTAATTCGTTATGCGAAGATGATAAAATGGAGCTAGCCTTAGAAATTTTAGAAAAAGCTAAAGAAAAAGGAGTAAAAATACATTTACCTTTAGACACTGTAATTGCTGATGCTTTTAGTAATGATGCCAATACGGAAATTGTTCCTATAGATGAAATTCCTGATGGATGGATGGGATTAGATATTGGTCCAAAAACCGAAATTGCCTATTCGTTTATTATCATGCAGTCTAAAACTATTTTATGGAATGGTCCGATGGGCGTTTTTGAAATGCCAAAATTTGCCAAAGGAACTATTGAATTAGGTCATGCAATCGTTGATGCAACTGCTGATGGTGCCTTTAGTTTAGTTGGTGGTGGAGATAGTGTTGCTGCTGTAAAACAATTTGGCTTTGCCGATAGAGTCAGCTATGTTTCAACTGGTGGCGGTGCTATGTTAGAAATGTTAGAAGGTAAAATATTGCCTGGTGTAGCAGCAATAGGTTAGAAGTTGTTTACAATTATCTTATATAACCCTGCTAGGGTTTTGTTATTAAATATACAACTTTGTCAAAGTTTGAAACTTTGACAAAGTTGTATTTAAAAAACTATTTTACTACTTCAACCCAACTTCCGCGAGAACGCACCAAATAATCATTATCATACATGGCTTCAGCTTGCACACCATAGCGGTAATATTTACCTAAATAGGCTGCATTTAACTGTACAATAAAAGTTTTGGTGACAGAATTTGATAGATTAAAATAGAAATCTACACGATCATCACGAATATCGGTATAATCAGCTTGACTGCTACTCGGACTTCCGTATTCAGTGAAACTGGTGTTGACAATTTCCCATCCACTTGGAAAAATCTCTGTTAAAGCTATATTTTCTACATAATTTCTAGAGGTATTAGTAATGTTAACCTTAGCTGTAAAATCAGTTCCTTGGGTTAATTTACTGACATCTAATTTGTCACCACTAGTATCATAATATTGTACATCGATACTTAAGTTTCGTCTTACGGCAATTTCATTTCCTAAAGGTAGTTTACCTGAGTTTAAAACACGTACAAAAACAACATTATCCAAATTATTGGTCATATTTACTGTATTCTGTCCATCACGAATATCCAAACCACGTTGTGAAACAGATTTTGGTGTTTTTATCTTGTCTTTTGTACCATTAATTATATAAGAAACATCTAAGGCTTTTCCGCCTCCTTTTTCTACCATTTTTGCCATTGCTAAGAGTGAAATAGAAGTTGTTTGTGTACTTAACCAACGTTCAGATGAGAGTGTTTTTGCAATGCTTTTGGCTAAATTTATATACTCTTTATCATTAAGCAACAACATGGTTTCCATTGCCAAAGCTCTATTTCTATGGGTATCACCATAAGTGTAATAATCGTATTTATAGGGTTTGAAATCTATATTTGCTGTATTGGCAATTTTTTGAGCGGCTTCTTTTTGACCCGCTAAGGCATAAGCTGCAGCCAATCGCCATTTACCATTATTTGAGAGCTCTTTAAACTCTCGTAAGCGGTTCATTGCCGCTAAGTCAGGATGTCCAGCTAAAGCTAAAGTATATAGTCTATAGGCTTGTGCTAGATCAGTATTATAACTTCTGTAAGATGGTCTCCAACTTCGAGCTGCTTGTTTTTGATAACGCAACCAGTTCGACATAAAAGTCAAAGGTAAAACATAACCTTTTTTCTCCGCTTCTATCATAAAGTGACCAGCATAACTGGTACCCCAATCATCTGAATTGGTATAACCTCGCCAATAGCCTAATCCTCCATCAGCAGTTTGGAAATGTCCTAAACTTTTAATTCCTTCTTTAATGTTTTCTTGCATTTCGTCTTTACGCTGTGCACTAATATCAAAAATATCTCCTAAATATAATTGTGGGAAAACACTTGAAGTAGTTTGTTCCACACAACCATGAGGATAACGTATAAGATATTGCATACGTCTGTTAAAATCCATTGGTGGTAAGGTAGAAAATTCAATATTTGCTAGATTACTACCCTTAACACCAAATGTTTCAAAAGAAAGCTCTTGTGTGGCATTTTCCTGTAATTCTATATCAACAAATTTACTGGTTATAGGATTTGGATTCACCACATCAATTTCTACTTTATAAGATGCTTTTTCTCCATTGCCATTTGCCAAAACTTCAATTGTACTAACACCTTTTGCTTCGCTGATATCTAACTCAAAATAGAGCATTTTTTCATCAGGTTTGTTAAATAATAGGTTTTGTGAGCTATTTCCTATTACTTTAATTCCCTTACTTAATTTGAGTTCTATAGCTACATTTTTAACTTTGTCTTCCATCGCAAAAACAGTAATTGGCAAAGTCACTTTTTCACCAGGGCTCAATTTTCTAGGTAAAGAAGCAAGTACCATCAAAGGTTTGCGGACAGGAGTTGTTTTATCATCACTACCATAAGCTGAGGTTGTATTATTACCAGCAATTAACATCGTACGAACCGAACCCACATAATTAGGCATCCTAATTTTATGTTTGGCTGTTTTCCCTTTATCTAAACGGAAAGGTCCTAAATAGGTAACCACAGGTTTAAAACGGTTAGCTTTTTTCCCTTTTTTAGCATTTGCCTCTTCATCACCACCTATTGAAAATACTTGGTCTATTGTACCTCCATAAGCTCCAATTACATCATCAAAAATATCCCAAGTGGTTACACCTAAGGCTTGTTTTTGATAAAAATCATTCCATGCGTTGGGTGTTTTAAAACGAGTTATATCTAACAGACCTTCATCAACAACGGCTAAAGTATAGGTCATTGCTTTTCCTTGTTTTTCAGAAACTTTAACCGTAAATGATTCTTCTGGTTTTAACACATCAGGCATCTTAATTTGAGGTTCTAAGCGTGTCTCAGGATTTTCTACGAGTACTGGTATAACACCGTATAATCGTAAAGGCAAATCATTTGCTGTAGCAGCATGTGGCTGTAATAACGATATATTTATAAATACATTAGGAGCCATTTCACCCGTAATTGGGATAACAACTGTAGTTTCTCCTTTTTTTGTTTTTTCCCAACGTTGTTCTATTACTTCACTACCATTTTCTATACTTATTAAGGCACGACCTTCTGTACCCGATGGAAAAGTTATTCGTGCTGTTTCACCAACATTATATTTCTCTTTATCCGTTGAGAAAATCAACATATTAGCAGATTGTGCGTTATTTCCTTCTGGACTACGCCACCAATTCTTATAAAAATAGACAGTTCGACCCGTTGCATGACCACTTTTTGGATCATAGATTCTGATGAGGTAGCGACCTCCTTTATTGTCTGGGATATTTAAATTGAATTCTGCTTTTCCTTGTGCATTTGTATGAATGGTTTTATCGTATACTTTTTGATGGTATTGACTACTTGTATAGCTTGCTAAATTATCATAGGATGAACTCCACCACCAACGCCATTTAATTTTATAAACTTTTAATTGTAAGCCTTTTCGTTGGATGGGTTTTCCTTCATCATTTACAGTGACAATGTCAAAGTTGGTATTTTCATCGGTGTTAAACGAGCCATAAGTATGTGGTTTAGGTGATTGTAAACCGACAAAGGAACTATAAGGTGCTACATTTTTAGTAAAAACATCCATAGAAAAATCACCTCCATTTTCAAAAGCTCTAGTAAAAAAACTTGCTTTTAACATTCCTGGAGCTGTTTTGGTGCTTGGGAATTTTTTATTGATTTTTGCTTTTCCTTCTGTATTTACATTTGAATCAAAAATCGTTATTTCCTCGGATTCAAACTTTCGTGTTGGATCTTGAAAAATATATTTAGGATAATCTTTAAAAGAGGTTTGTGTACTGCTAAGTTTCATTTGCACTTCAGCTTTTACATTTTTAGCTGGTGCACCATGCAACCAATTAACAGCCAATTCGCCCTGAATACCTTCTGAAGCTTTAATCACCTCTTTTTTACCAAAATCAATATTAATTTTTAGACGATTTGGTTTGATCGTTGCAATTTTTAAGCTTTTAGTGAAAGATGCACCACCGACTTTTACTGTAGCATTCCAGTTACCAGTTGGTGCGTCTACATCTGTTGGGATACTAAAATTATGAAAGCGTTCAGATGCATGCGAACTTATTTGTTTATGAACCAATTGACCACGAGTATCTCTTAATTCAAAACGAATGGGATGTCCTTTCGGAATTGGATTTGCTTTATCATTTAGCACAAATGTAAGATGCAGTGTGTCACCTGGACGCCATACGCCACGTTCGCCATAAAGATATCCTTTAAGTCCTTTTTGGATTTTTTTACCCGCTACATTAAATTTACTTAAGGATAGTGAGTTCCCATCATTTAATTTAATGTACGTTTTACTAGATCCTTTTGAGATTATAGCAAAAAAAGCATTGTGATCGGTTTCGTAACTTGTCATTCCTTCCGAATCCGTTTTAAAACTAGCAATTTCTTGTTGTTGATAATTATACAGTGCTACTTGAGCTCCAGAAACAGGTTTGGTAGTCAGAATATCAGTAACGACAAAAAAGTAATTTTGATTGTTTCCTTTTTTGACAATTACACCCAAATTTGAAGCTAATATATTTGCCGATACAATTCGATCTTCATTATAAAAAGCAGGATGACAAGGATTATTACGTTCTTTCCAATTGTATGCATATCGTTTATAACTATAAATTAAATTATCCCAATACTGTTCTTCTCGTTCATCAGCATCTTCAGCCGACTGTGTTGAATATTCGTCATAATCATCATTATAGTAATAGTCATCATCATAATAGTCTTCATATTCATAATTATTTTCATTGACTTTATTTTCACCACATTCATAAATAGCATCCTTTATATCAAAACTCAATTCAACGCGATAAATAGCTCCTGGATCAGTTTTGATAAGATTGGCTAGGTCAATTGCGTAGGCTTTCCATTTTCCTGTATTTTTTTGTGGATTCTCTAAGAGTGTAATTTTCTTTTTAGCAATACTTCTTCCAACTTGACGAATGCGACGTTTATTGTTTCCATCTAATTGATTTTCTTGTAAAAATTGCAGGACATTATCTTCAAATATTTTAATAATTCTTACAGTGACTGCTTGTAAATTAACCGCTTCAAAATTAAAGTTTAGGTTGTTTGAATTAGGAAGAATTACACCTTTATTTAGTACCCGAACAGCTGGTTTTATTTGTGCAAAGGATACCATTTCAGAATAGGTATTTTTTAGTTTGTATCCATCACTACTTTTGATTCCTGCAAAAACTTCTGTTTTTATATTTCCTACTAGCCTTCTTGATGGATAGACTTTTAATACGTTCCCATTTGCAGTAAATCTAAGTTTTCCTGCATTTTGAATGCTAACTAAGCCTTTGAAATTCTGTTGTTTTTTAAGTGGATCAGAGAAATTAATTTTAAGGTATTGATCAGGAGATTGCACTACGCTAATACCAACAATGGCAAAATTATTTCTACCAGGAATAGGTATGGTATTGCTTCCTTTATTATCTACACCAATTCCTTTTCCATTCCATTGTATCTTTATTTTTGTATCGGCTTCTTTTCGTTGTATGCTATCAATAGTAAATTCAAATTCTCTATTGTTAATTTCTTGCCATTTTACCCCTAAATTAGTTCCATTTTGATCTGCTGTTATAACAGTTTTACATTCTTCTAGGGTCATCACATCAGCTGAACTTAAAGAACCATCTAAATACAGCCATTTTTTAGAATAGGATTGTAAATTTCCAGTATTGATAACAAAATTAGGTTCTATGGTTTTAAACTGAAATTGATATTCTTTAAAATCTTTGGGAACTGCTGAAAATAATTTTTGCAGTTTAAGTTTAACGGTATACTCCGTATCAGATTCCAGCTGTGTTTCAGGGATAAACTCAATATGTCTGTTATCTATTACAAAATATTTTCCTTTGAGTTTGGGTGAGATAATTAAAACTCCTTCATCTAAAGCTGTGTTTGCCACATATTGGGTAATATCTTTAGCAAAAGTAATTTGTATAGGATTTTGTACAGAAACAACTCCAGATGTGGTGTGGTAGATGTATTCTTTAAACTTAAAAAGATTATCATTGTTATTTGTTGTTTTGTCTTTACAAGAAAGTAAACTAATGCTGATAATTGCAAGAATGAGCAGTTTTTTCATTGGAGAATTTATATAATAATGTTAAAAAGATAGCAAACAATCTATTATGGATAGATTTCTCAAAGTTACAAAAAAAAACCGCTGATAAGATTCCTTATCAGCGGTTTGTATGAATGTACTAATAAATTTAGTTTCCTGTAACCATTACATTATCAACTTGGAAGGTTGTAGTTACACCACCATCACCACCTAGGTACTTAAAGGCAACATAAATATCACCATCTAAACATGAAATATCTACAGAACCTGAATTTGTAAAACTAGACTGATAACCATTACTTGGGCCGTTAGCAATTTCAGCATCAACCATCATCCATTCAGCAGTAGTTACATCTCCAGTAAAATCAGTTGAAACAAATACACTTAATGCAGCTCCGTTATTATAACCTGTTTTTGTTTCAAAAGTTAATTCTTCATCTGTAGAAGCATCTAAGTTAATAGCTGGAGTTACTAACCACACTTCTAATGGTGCTTCACCACAGTTGTAGGCACTACATTGCATATATTGTGCACCACTATAGCTTCTTACTTGAAATAAAGTACTTCCACCATTAACATTTACATTAGTCCAACCTGCTAGATTTGTTGAATTACTTGCATAAGATTCAAAATCATCATTAAAAACTTGATTTGCACCACCTATTGGAGCACCGTTATCACAATCTAACAATACTGGATCACAACGTTCTCCTGTAAAAGAGAAATCATCAGGACTGGACACACGTAACACATAAAAATCATCACCGTAATCACGTCCTAATACTCCTTTTACACTACCTTGTAACATAGGTAATTGGGTGTCTTTAAAACTAGCAAAAGTACTTGTTTCTAGGCGTATTTGAGAGTTGTCATCGCAATTGGTAATCATACGATGAGAATCGTATAAATCAAATGGATCAACAAATGTTGCAGTATCGTCAGGATCATTTAAATCAACTAAACTCAAATCAAATTGCATGTTGTCAAATTGTACTAACATACCTAAATTAGCATCCGTTACTTCACTTGGAGAACCAATTACAACAGGAGTAATATCTACAGCTTCGCAATTTCTAAGGATATTTTCTTTTGCTCTATTTTCACGCATTTCATCAACCTGATTGTTAATCATTTCACCTAAAAACATTTCACCATGACTTTTATTTAACGCTAAATCGTGTAAATAGACATATACTTTACGCCCAATATCATATTTTGTATACAAGCTACCTATATTAACACCTAATTTAATACTTTTAGTTGGGTTAATAGGATCATTTTGTAAGTACAATTCTTTATAAAAATTTCCTGTTCTATCATCAGAAATTACATATCCTACAATATAATTTGCATAATCTTCACCAAATTCAATTGGATTTTCAGTATCATCATAATCATCTGCATCGCCGTCACCATTAGTATCATTTTCATTAATCCATTGTTCTAATATAACATTCATAGGTGTTACATTACCCAAAAGAGTAGGTTCGTCGCAACTTATTTGTGGCGTATCATAATCTGTGTCTTCAACACATGAATTAAGAGTGACTGCTAGTAGCAGTACACTCATTAAACTATAAATTATTTTTTTCATTTTAAATTATTTTAATTTTGTTAGTATTTTTTAGAATCGTACGTAAAAGTTAAGGTAGTAAGAAGTTCCTCTTCCATACCAGTATTTATTACCAAATGTAGAGGTTTCTAGAGCTTCATCTTCGGTTAATGTTTCAAAATTTGCTTTTCTTGCTTGTTCAAAACCACCTGTTTTAAACTCTTCTCCCAGAAGGTTATTGATGCTGGCAAAAAAACCTAGATATTTATCATTAACTTTCCAGGATTTGCCACCAACTAAATTAACCAAGAAAATACTATCAAATCTTTCTTGTACTAATAATTCATCAATTTTCTCTTGTGTTGCTTCATTAAAAGGTACTGGACTTTCTGTGTTGCCAAAATCATCTTGGTAAAAATTGTCTTGTCTTTGAAATTCAGATACACCAATATAGTTATGAGATAATAAATTGGCATTGGTACTTACCCACCAATAATTGGGGTCTCGATAAGAAAATCCTAAAGAATAACCACGTTGAGGAGTTCCTGATTCTTTATAATTCTTTAAATAAAGATCTTTGTTATTAACTGAAATGATTTGTCTATTTTCACCAAATTCATAATCCATTTGTGGATTATTATCATAGGTATATTGCCCTAAAGCAGCTACTCCAGTAATGCTAATTGTAGGTGTAACTTGTGCTTCAATTCCAAATTCACCTCCTATATTTTTTTTATTTAAACCATATATTGCAGTTGTTAAAAAATTTGAATTTACTGATCCTTGTCCAGATATCCCATCTACATAATAAAAAGAAACTTTACTCACATCCTTAAATGTTGTATAATATCCTGTTAAACGTGCCTTTATTCCTGAATATCTAAATATATAACTAGCATCTACAGAAGTTATTTTTTCAGTTGTTGACTTAGGAACAAATCCATCTCTAGTACGAACATTGAAATAAGTATTTCGTAAACTTGGTGCTTTAGTCATATATCCTCCATTAACGTTTATTAAATGACGACCAGATATTTTATATGTTAAACCTGCTTTGACACCATAAGTAGGAAAGTCGATTTTTTCTCCTACTCCATAAGAATCAAAATTATTAAGTTCATACTTTCCATTATCATAAAGGCCTTCTCTTTGAAAACTAGTATTACCTAGGTTTCCCGCACAATAAAAATCTACTTTCTCAAATTTAAACTGTGCTTGAGCAAATGCATCAATAATAGAAGCATCTATTACATAATTATAACTGAACTTATCTCCTTCTAAAACTTGTCTACCAATATTATTCAAATCATTTTCTGCATCTCTTCCAGAAGAGAACTTATCAACATCTGTTATATAAGAGGCATCTAATAAATCCATCATAAGAGCATAATTCTCTGAAGTAATTTTCTTGTATAACACGGAACCATTAATAATAATATTATCATTAAGCTCGGTATTAATACTACTGTTTATTCCTAAGATAGTATCATCATTTACATCTTCATATAGGTAATAAGTTGCATCCGGACCAGCTGTACGGTTAGCATCAATTAAATCATCCCATAAAATTTGACTTTCTGGTGCATCAGTCAGGAATTTTTGTGTTTTGTAATAAGCACTTCCAAAGTCTTCTGAACCTGGATAACGTAAATCATAACTTGGTAATTTTTGATAATAAGTGGGATCTGGATTTACACCTTTATAACCCAACCTACTATTACCAATAGTTCCTAATTGATACATAACATTTGTACTCAATGTTGTTTTATCATTAATATTCCAAAAATGGCCTAACATAAAGGTTGGCTCTTTGATTTCTTTCATACGAGAGTTGCGAATACGATCGCCTTGCCAACCCCAATAGGCATTATATTTTAAACCACCTAAATCAAATACTTCTTGTGTATTTGGAGAGTTTTTTCCTCTACGGTTTGGTGTATAGAATGCTGTAAAGTTTACACTGTGTTTGTCATTTAGCACTTTTTCAACTGCTAAAAATCCACCCCAAGCATTGTAGGAACTTCCTTCCATATAACCTTCTTGCGCATAACGTCTAGAACCTAAGACAGATAATGCCCACCCATTTTCCATTAGACCCGTATTATAGGAAGCCATGATACGACCATCATAATTTGAGTTAGTAAAAGCATAAGATGCTTTACCACCTTCACGATATTGTGATGCTCTTGTTATAAAATTTGTCGTTCCTAAAACATTCCCAAAAGTACTTTCTGAAGCAGCAAGACCATTGGTAAATTCTTGATTACGTAATACATCATTCAAGCCACCCCAATCACTCCACTGTGGGCGATTGTTTGATATCTTATTCATCGGCATTCCGTTAAAAGAAACCTGCCCATAACTTGAGTCATAGCCACGTTCTTTAAACCAAACTTGACCAAAATTAAAAGCAACTGCTCTTTGATAGGTGTCTTTGGATGATTGTAAAATTCCTGCTACATTATCTGCTCCACCAGCTTCATCATCAGATAAATCATCTTCTGATAAAGAAATTAGACTATTATCTAGTGCTTGGCTTAGGTCAACATACATAAGAATATTCCCTAGATCGATGGTGTTATCCTTAATAGTAATAGGGTAGAATTGAGATTCAAAACCTATTTTTTTAAATGCTATTATTTGTTCACCATTTGGTACATTTTGTAGTTCAAAGACTCCATCAGCTCCTGTTTTTAGTGTGATGTCTGTGCCCTTTACTAAAACCTCGACATTCTCTATAGAATTTTGAGTATCAGCATCTAACACTTTACCTTTGACTACATTTAAGGATTGTGCATTGGATAAGAATCCAATTAATAATCCAAAAACTAAGATCAAATTTTTTTGCATAAAGTTAAATTGTAATAAGATTAATTTTTATACCAATTTAACATCAAAACACCTAATAAATACTGCATCTTTTTCCGTTTTACTTCTCTTAAAATTTTAATCGTAGCAAAGCTATGCTTAAAAATTTGAAGTTTGTAAAACAAAAAAATATTTTGAATTTATATACAGCTTTTTGATATTAAACTGGTATTAGTCGTGATTTTCACGAAGGCAAAGGTACGATTTTATGTAATAAGTTTAACATTATTAAATTGTTACTTATTGACATAGGAACTAAAAAAGGTCTTTCAATTATAATAAATTGAAAGACCTTTTTTTATAGGAGTATTTTTAATAGTGAGGGCTTCACTTGAAGTGAAGCCCTCACTTAATAACGACTAAGTTTTATCCAAAATCATCAAAGCGTACATTTTCTGGTGGAACACCAAAGTCATCACACATTTTTTCTACTGCTTTGTTCATTAACGGCGGTCCACAGAAATAGAATTCAATATCTTCTGGGGTATCATGTTTGGTTAGATATTGATCGATTACTGCTTGATGAACAAATCCTGTAAAGCCATCTCCCTTTACGTCATCAACATCAGTTTTTGGATTCCAATTATCTTCTTCTAAAGGCTCTGAAAGAACTAAGAAAAATTTAAAGTTAGGAAATTCTTTTTCTAATTCTCTAAAATGTTCTGTGTAGAATAACTCTCGTTTACTACGACCTCCATACCAATACGTAACTTTACGACCTGTTTTTAGCGTTTTAAATAAATGATAAAGATGTGATCTCATAGGAGCCATTCCAGCTCCACCACCAACATAAAGCATTTCTGCATTGGATTCGTTGATAAAGAATTCACCATAAGGTCCAGAAACAATAACTTTGTCACCAGGTTTTCGTGAGAATATATATGACGAAGCAATACCAGGATTTACTTTCATCCAACCATTTGCATTACGATCCCAAGGTGGTGTGGCAATACGAACATTAAGCATCACGTTACGTCCTTCGGCTGGATAAGAAGCCATAGAATAAGCTCTTTCAACGTGTTCACTATTTTTCATTACCAGTGGCCATAATCCAAATTTATCCCATTCTGTTTTGAATTTTTGTGGATCATTTGGATGTTCAATAGGATGTGCTGTAATATCAATATCTTCGTATTTTACTTCTGTTTTTGGTATCTCAATTTGAATATATCCACCTGCTTTGTAGTTCATGTCTTCAGGTAGCTCTACAATAAACTCTTTAATAAATGAGGAAACATTATAGTTAGATACTACTGTTGCTTCCCATTTTTTGATACCAAATATCTCTTCTGGAATAGAGATTTCCATGTCATTTTTTACCTTCACTTGACAAGCAAGACGAATTCCTTCGGCTAATTGTTTACGTGTAAAGTGAGGTGTCTCTGTCGGTAGAGCTTCACCGCCACCAGAATGTACATGACATTCACATTGCAGACAAGTACCACCACCACCACAAGCTGAAGGTAAAAATATTTTTTTGCTACTTAATGTGTTTAAAAGTGTTGAACCACTTTCGACTTCAAGTTCTCTCTCACTATTAATGATAATTTTAACTTTTCCTGAAGGAAGTAATTTAGCTTTAGCTACTAAAAGTACTACAACTAGTAATAATATTACTATTAAAAAAACGATGATACTGATTACAATCGTATTCATTGATATTACTGTTTTATCTATTGAGATACTATCCAAGTATCTTTATTTTTTTAAATTAACTCTTTCTACAATTCTATTCCTGAAAAACTCATAAATCCTATAGCCATTAGACCTGTGATAATAAAGGTGATTCCGATACCTTTTAAAGGAGCAGGAATATTAGAATAGGATATTTTTTCACGAATAGCAGCGATAGCAATAATGGCTAAAAACCACCCGATACCTGAACCTAGTCCATAAACTGCTGATTCAGCAACATTGGCAAAATCTTTTTGTTGCATGAATAATGAACCTCCTAAAATAGCACAGTTAACCGCTATTAATGGTAAGAAAATACCTAATGCACCATATAAAGCTGGAGCAAAACGTTCTACTAACATTTCAACCAATTGCACCATGGAAGCAATTACTGCAATAAACATGATAAAGCTTAAAAAGCTTAAATCGATGCTTGCAAGTTCAGGATCTAACCAAGCCATTGCTCCTGGTTTTAAAATATAATTATCTAGTAAAAAATTAACAGGCACCGTAATTAACATTACAAAAATTACTGCAGCTCCTAATCCTACCGCTGTTTTTACAGTTTTAGATACTGCCAAATAAGAACACATTCCAAAGAAATAGGCAAACACCATATTCTCTATAAAAACACTCTTGATAAATAAATTAATATATTCCATATTTTTTCACCGCTAAGACGCAAAAGCGCAAAGGGTTTTTTTAAGTTATTATTATATTATTCTAAATTATTTCAAACATTCTGAAACGTATTGTTTTATTGTATAAAACTTGGCGACTTCGTGTCTTAGCGGTTAATTTATGCTTCAATTAATTTTCTATTTTTACTACGTTGTACCCATATCACGATTCCCACAACTATTAGTGCCATTGGTGATAGTAACATAAATCCATTATTTTCATATCCATAAGCATATACACCCGATGATTCAACAATAGTTTTAGCTTTATGCCCTAAAACTTCGTAGCCCATTAATTTTCCTGATCCTAACAATTCTCTAAAAAAGGCTACAATAACTAAGATTATGGCATAACCCGCAGAGTTCCCAAAACCATCTAAGATAGATGCCCAAGGTTTGTTTGCTAATGCAAATGCTTCAAGACGTCCCATTATGATACAGTTTGTAATAATCAAACCAACAAATACAGATAATTGCTTACTGACATCAAATGCATAAGCTTTAAGTACTTGATCCACTATAATTACTAAAAATGCAACAATTACTAATTGTACAATAATTCGTATACGATTTGGGATTAAGTTTCTAAGTAAGGATACAATTAGGTTACTAAACACTAATACAAAGACTACGGCTATTGCCATAACTATGGCAGGTTTTAGCTGAACAGTGATTGCAAGAGCAGAACAAATACCCAATACTTGAACTGTCACTGGATTATTATCATTAAGCGGGTCGGTTAATAATTTTATATTCTTCTTTGAGAATAAAGCTTCATTTTCTTCAGACATTTTTAAAGTTTAAAGTTTAAAGTTCAATGTTTAAAGTTGAACTATTATAGTGTCTATTATTTCAATTTTACTAGTACCAATTACTTTTCCTGAAAAACTAATTTTTTTCAAAGTAAGGTAGATAGCGTTGTAATCGTTCTTCTACCATGATTGATAATTTATCAGATGTAATTGTTCCGCCAGATATGGCATCTACACCGTGTGAGTCACCTAATTTTGATCCTCCTTTTACTGTTTTGACAGAAACAAAACTATTAGCTGAAAAATCGCCTGTTGTTTTTAGGAATTGTTTTCCAATATATTGTTCTTCAAACCAAGTTTCTCTGATTTCAGCACCTAAACCTGGTGTTTCTTTAGCATGGTCAAATACACATCCAACTATAGTATTCTCATCGGCATCTATGGCTAAATATCCCCATATCGCATCCCATAATCCTGTTCCTTGTAATGGAAGTACATAAGTAGTTTTTCCATTAACTTCGGCTATATAAATAGGGAATCGTTGTTCAGCTACATCTTTCTTAATTTCATTTTTTAAGTTGATGTTAAATGCTTTAACTGTTGGATTTTCATCGATTGTACCATCTGATTTTAATGTCAACTCTTGTTTGATGTAGTTGTTATATACATTTCCTGCATTATCACGGCTTTCCTCTACTCCGATAGTCGATAGGATGCTTTGCATCTTTTCATTTCGAACGTTTTCGTCCTGTAAAGGCTTCAAACTAGTAGCTGTAAAAGCCAATAAACCGGCTACCACTGTTACCAAAATTATGGCAAAAATAAAGGTATATGCGTTGCTATTGGTGTTCATAATTATGTTGTTAGCGTTTTAAGTTTTCTTTTCTCTCTTCGTTTAATGTTGCTTTCTATAATATAATGATCAATAGTTGGAGCAAAAACATTCATCAGTAATATTGCCATCATCATTCCTTCAGGATAGGCACCATTGAAAATACGGACAAGAATTGCAATAACCCCAATTAAGAACCCGTAAATCCATTTTCCTTTTGAAGTTTGTGCTGCTGTAACAGGATCAGTCGCCATAAAAACAGCACCAAAAATAAATCCACCAACCATTAAGTGTTGCCACCAAGGGAAACTCATTAATGTATTTAATCCCCATAAATTAAATAGGAAAGCCGTAAAAGCACCTCCTAATATCGTAGCAAACATAATTCTCCAACTTGCCATTCCTGTAAAGAGCAGAAAAGCCGCTCCAATCAATATCATTAAAACGGAGGTTTCACCAATAGATCCAGGCATATATCCCATAAACATATCAAAAATACTTAGGCTCGCCTCTTTTCCTGATGCTAGTGTTCCTAGGACTGTTTCACCTGAAACACCATCAGTTATACTTGCATCTGCTACCCAAACTTTGTCTCCACTCATACTTCCAGCATAAGAAAAGAAAGCAAAAGCTCGTGCCAATAGAGCAGGATTTAATATATTCATACCTGTTCCTCCAAAAGCTTCTTTACCAATTACTACAGCAAAAATTACTGATATGGTCAACATCCAAAGTGGTGTGTCAATTGGCATAATAAGTGGAATTAATAATCCACTAACCAAATAGCCTTCATTTACAGCATGACCACGGAAAACGGCATAGGCAAATTCGATACCCAAACCAACTCCATAAGAGATTATTACCATAGGTACAAAACGTACTGTCCCGAACCATAATAATTCTAAGAAAGTTTTTTCTATTCCTAATTGTGAAAAATGTTGAAATCCAATATTCCATACACCAAAAAATGTAGCTGGCACTAGGGCAAATACTACAATAATCATGACTCTTTTTAAATCAATTCCGTCACGTATGTGAGCACCAGATTTAGTAGTATGATTAGGTGTGAATAAAAACGTATCAATTCCAAACCAAGCTGGTCCGTACTTTTCGAATTTACCGCCCTTTTTGAAATGGGGTCGGTATTTTTCCATTATGTTGTTTATAAATTGCATTAGCCTACTTCTTTTATCATTAAGTCTAATCCTTCTCTAATAATTGTTTGCGCCTCTACTTTAGACGAACTCGTATAATCAATAAGTGCAAAGTCTTCAGGTGCGACTTCGTAAATACCTAATTTTTCCATTTTTTCAATATCACTCACCAAGGTAGCTTTTAGTAGCTGCATTGGATAAATATCCATTGGGAAAACTTGTTCCATCTCACCCGTTATAACCATTGCTCTGTCTTCACCATTCATATTAGTATCTAAAGTATATTCCTTTTTAGGTGTTAACCAAGAAAAGAAAGTACGCGACATACTAAATATTCTATTTTGAGTAAAAGGCATCCAACCAAAGAAAGTGTAATAGTTCCCTTCTGGAATAACAGAAATGAGTGTATTATAAAAACCTAAAAAATTATTTTTACGAACCCATTTTCCTGTTAAAACATCACCATTAATAATTCGCATTTCATGTGCAGAACTCATAATATATTTATCATAAAGTTCTTCTATTTTTACGCCTTGTTTTGTTTTGACATACCTTGGGTTATCAACTTCACTACCAGCAAAGGCAACAACACGTGTTGCATCGTAGTGACCTGTTAAAAATAAACGCCCAATTAAAGCAACATCTTGAGGTTTAACTACCCAAACACGTTCTCCTTGATTAATAGGATCAATTTCAGCAATTTGAACACCAACGTTTCCTGCAGGGTGCTTTCCGAAAATACGATGTATTTCTACATTTTCAGTAGTATCAAAAAAACTTGTTTGATTGCCATCTACTGAAAGGTGAATTTTTCCATCTGTTAGTTTTTTCAGTGCATTTATCCCAGCTTGAAAAGCTTCTTCTTGCCCTTGTAATGCAAAAGCTTCATCTGCTGCTAAAGGAACAGTTGAAAAACTTGAAATAAAAATAGCCTTAGGTATTTCACTAGGATCAACAATAATATCATAAGGTCTCTGGATCAAGAAAGGAAAACAACCTGCTTCTGATAAGTGATTAGTCATTTCTTCTCTATCCAGATTTTTAGGATCTTTTTTACCGAAGTCTTTAAAATTATCTTCTTTATCCGCTGTAATACGGATATCTAAAATACGGCGTTTTGCACCTCTTGTAATATCGCGAATTTCGCCACTGACAGGTGCAACAAATTTCACTGTTTCATTCATCTTAGAATAAAACAGCACATCTCCAGCTTTTACCTTGTCACCTACCTTTACAGTAAGCTTTGGCACAATACCATGAAAATCAGTTGGTTTAATTGCATATACTTCAGCACGAGGTAAGTCCGAAAAAGTTTTTTCAGCTATCCCTTTAAGCTTGATATTCAAGCCTTTTTTGATACGTATATCATGAGACATATGGATGTCGATATTTAGTTATTAGTATATGAGCGCAAATTTACACAAATAGAAGTTTTTTTGATGTATGTTTTATATAGTTTTTTTTATTAAAAACTAAAAATAATGTAATTTTGCGGACTTACTTGATTATAAATGCATCAAAAATTACCAAAACGATTACAACAAGTTCTAACGTTTATTCATAAATGGCGTTATAAACATGTTACTGAAGCTCAGTTTATATATATACTTGCTGTTATTGTTGGTCTGTTATCAGGTTTAGGTGCTGTTTTATTAAAAAATATTACTCATTTAATAAAAGCCTTATTAAAAGGACGAATAATCAAAGAATATTATACCTCTTTTTATTTTATTTTCCCCATAGTTGGTATTTTCTTTGTAATACTTTTTATAAAGTATGTGGTTAAAAAACCAATAGGTCATGGTATTCCTTCTACTCTTTATGCTATTTCTAAACTAAAAGGAATAATGTCAAAACACCAAATATGGGCATCTCTTATTTCTGCGCCACTGACGGTAGGGTTTGGAGGATCTGTAGGATTAGAAGGTCCTACTGTTGCGACAGGAGCCGCTTTAGGATCTAATTTTTCACAATTATTTCATTTAAACCAAAAGAAAAGAACACTTTTAATAGGTGCAGCTACTGCAGGTGCCATGTCAGCTATCTTTAAAGCTCCTATTGCTGCTATTGTTTTTGCTGTTGAAATTTTTAGTTTAGATTTAACTTTGGTCTCAGTAATTCCATTATTATTGGCTTCTGTTTCGGCTATTTTGACTTCTTATTTCTTTTTAGGAGATGAAATCCTTTTACACTTTAAAGTTTCTGAAAAATTTATTATAAAAGATGTTTTGTTTTATGCTTTACTTGGTGTTACTTCGGCGACGACATCTATATATTTTAGTAAAGTATATTTTGGTATAGCATCACTATTTAATCGTTGGAAGAATCCTTATATAAAACTTTTAATTGGTGGTTTATCAATCGGATTTATGGTATATTTCATTCCTCCACTATTTGGAGAAGGATATGAAACAATAAATAATATTCTACGTGGAACTATATCTCCTATCTTAGAACATAATATTTTTAATATTGATAGTAGCAACACTTTAATAATTGTTATTTTTTTAATTGGATTGGTTACATTTAAGGTAATTGCTATGTCCTTAACATTTAATGCTGGTGGGATAGGTGGTGTTTTTGCACCAACACTATTTACTGGAAGTGTATCGGGTTATATTTTTGCTATTTTAATTAATTATACGGGTTTGATTACGCATCAATTATCACCAACAAATTTTGCTATGGTAGGAATGGCGGGTTTAATGGCAGGTGTTCTGCAAGCTCCTTTAACAGCTATTTTCTTAATTGCTGAAATTACTGGAGGATATGAATTGTTTATACCTCTTATGATTGTATCAGCCCTTTCTTTTATTATTACTCGAAATTTTATTCCTCATTCCATTTATACTTCTGAACTCGCAAAAAAAGGAGAACTCATAACTCACGATAAGGATAGACACGTTATAATGATGATGAATTTTAACAAATTAGTAGAAACTAATTTTACTTCTATAAAACCAGATTATTCATTAGGAAAAATGCTTAGAAAAGCAGTAACTAAATCTAATAGAAATATTTTTCCAGTAGTTAATGATGATAACGAATTTTTAGGAGTGGTGCTTTTAGATGATATACGTGATATCATGTTTAAGAAAAAAATGTATAGAAAACTCCATGTTTCACATTTTATGCATGCTACAGCAGATATCATTAGCTATGAGATGGATAACGGAGACAGTGTGATGAAAAAATTTAAAGATACAGGAGCTTGGAATTTACCTGTAATAAAAAAGGGTAAATATTTTGGTTTTATTTCTCGTTCAAAAATGCTAACTGCTTATAGAAATAAATTAATAGAAGTGAGTTTATAAAAGGAATTGTTTAAAAAAAAACATTAATATTTGTTTATTATTACAGTTTTCATATCTTTGTCCTATTACTATCATGAGTTACTCGATAGTATTAATCTCTTTCAAAAATTAAAAAGATCAAACTCTTTATAAAAAATAGACAATCTCTTGTTGTCAAAAAATTATTAATTTACATAAACATTTATGTTAGAAATTTCAGAACTCAAGGCTAAAAGTCTTGCAGAATTAAAAGACCTCGCAAAAGCAATGGGGATTCCTAAGCACAGTCAGTTAAAAAAATTAGACTTAGTATATAAAATACTAGATTTTCAAGCTGCAAACCCTGAGGTTCAGACTCCTAAAAAAGAAGAACCTAAACGTGTTGAACAAAAACCAAAATCTAATAAACCAACTCCTCGAAAAGAGGTAGAAAAGAAATTAAGAGAAAAGGCTAAAGAAAAGGAGAAAAGCGATACTTCTGAACAACCGAAGAAAAAAAGTCAACGTCTACCTAATAGTCCTGACAAAATTCAAGATAAAGAAACAGAAGTTACATCTAGTGATGTCTCAGATACATCACAACAGAAACAGCAGCCTAAAAAACAGCAGCCTAAGCCACAACTGAAGCAACAACAAAAACCTAGACAGGAACATAAAAATCAAAAGAATCCTAATCAACAACGTTCTAAAAACCAAAATAGTAAAAACGGAAATCAACAAGATCAACAACATAAACAGAAAGAAGTTGAATATGAATTTGATGGAATCATAGAAAGTGAAGGTGTTCTTGAAATGATGCCTGATGGTTATGGTTTTTTACGTTCTTCAGATTATAATTACCTATCATCACCTGATGATATTTATGTATCACAATCACAAATCAAATTATTTGGTTTAAAAACAGGTGATACGGTTAAGGGAATGGTACGTCCTCCAAAATCAGGAGAAAAATATTTTCCACTTATTCGTGTTTCTAAAATAAATGGTTTAAACCCAAATGTAGTACGTGATCGTGTTGCTTTTCAACACTTAACTCCATTATTTCCAGATGAAAAATTTGATTTAGCAACAGGACAAAAAAATATTTCAAGTCGTGTGGTAGATATGTTTGCGCCTATTGGAAAAGGACAAAGAGGTATGATCGTTGCACAACCTAAAACGGGTAAAACTATTTTACTTAAAGATATTGCTAATTCAATTGCAGCAAATCATCCAGAAGTTTATCAAATTATTTTATTAATTGATGAACGACCAGAAGAGGTTACTGATATGAAACGTAGTGTTCGTGCAGAGGTAGTTGCTTCAACTTTTGATGAGCCAGCTGACAAACATGTAAGAGTTGCTAATATTGTATTAGAAAAAGGAAAAAGGTTAGTTGAATGTGGACATGATGTAGTGATTTTATTAGATTCTATCACGCGTTTGGCGAGAGCATATAATACTGTGGCTCCAGCCTCAGGTAAAATATTATCTGGTGGTATTGATGCTAATGCATTACACAAACCAAAACGTTTCTTTGGTGCTGCACGAAATATTGAAGGTGGCGGTTCTTTAACCATTATTGCTACAGCTTTAACTGAAACTGGTTCTAAAATGGATGAAGTTATCTTTGAAGAATTTAAAGGTACTGGTAATATGGAACTACAACTAGATAGAAATATTTCTAATCGTAGAATTTATCCTGCAATTGATTTAATTAAATCAAGTACTCGTAGAGATGATTTATTAATGGATCCAAAAACAGTTCAACGTATGTGGATTATGCGAAAATATTTGGCAGATATGAACCCTGTAGAGGCAATGAGCTTTATCAATGATAAAATTAAATTCACAAATTCTAACGAAGAGTTTTTAATGTCGATGAATGGGTAATGAGATAATTTGAAAATGTGTCAATGAACTAATTTGACTGATAAAAATAGAAAAACCGCTGTATAAAGCTTCTAACTTAATACAGCGGTTTTTAATTTTATGATTTGAAAATTATCTTCAAATCAGTAGATTAATTCATTTCCAAATCAACACTACTTATAAGTCTCTTCAACAAATTCTTTATAAGTCACTTCTTTATTTTTATAGCTTAATTTTTCTTTATAAAAATCAAGTAGTTTTTGACTCATCAATTGTTCTGACATACGTTTTGTTTCCTCTTGATTAGCTAAGACATTATCAACAACAGGCTTTAAGTCTTCTTCGCTTGGTGCTGGCATACCATATTGCATGTACTGAGAAGTTACCACTTCACCAGCATAAGCACGAAGATCTTCTAGGTTTACTACCAATTTATTTTCTTTAGCTATTTGCCCTTCTATAAGTTGGTAACGTAAACCTTTTTCTGAGCGCTCATACTCTGCTTTAGCTTCATCTTCGGTCAATTGTTTATCACCACTTACTTGTAACCATTTTTTAAGAAAATCAGCTGGTAAATCAAATTTGGTGTTTTCAATTAAATAATCAGTCGATGCATTTAAGAATTGTTGATCTGCTTGATTTTGAAATTGCTTTTCAGCACTTTTTTTGATTTCCTCGCGTAATTCTTTCTCTGATTTGATTTTGTCTTTTCCAAAAAGTTTATCAAATAATTCTTGGTTAAGTTCTGCTAAATCTGTTTTGTTAACTTCTGTAATTTTAAAGTCTACATTTTCCTTAAAACCATGTGCATCATCGTGATCTAATCCTAAAGCGTTCATTAAATCATGATCGTCATTAAACAAGCCTTTGGTTTTTAATGAAACTACATCGCCTACTTTTTTTCCTAGAAATTTCTTTTGGTTGACTTTCCCTTTTATTTGATCTAAATCAACAGTAGCGTTTTTCTCCTGTGCTTCATCTTTATAGTCAAAAGTAAAATCACCAACCATTCTACCACCTTCAACTACTTCAGTTTGAGAAACGATTTTACCATATTGTTTTTTAATATTTTTTACTTCATCATCAATAAAAGACTTATCAGCAGTAATTTTATTTAAAGTGATTTTCTTTTTAGTATCTAAATTTATTTCAAATTTAGGAGCCATTCCCAATTCAAAATCAAAGGTAAATTTGTCATTTTCCCAAGAAAAGTTTTCATCAGGTTTTGGTAATGGATTCCCTAAGATATCTAATTTTTCCTCGATTAAAAACTTATTTAAAGCTTCTTGTAATAACTTGTTTACTTCATCAATAATTGCAGATTGCTCGTATTGTTTCTTAATCATACCCACTGGCACTTGTCCTTTACGAAAACCGGGAATGGATGCTGTTTTACGATAATCTTTTAAAATACTATCAACTTTTGGTTGAAAATCAGTTTTGTCAATATTCACCGTAATTACAGCATTTAATGTATCAATGTCTTTCTTTGTGATATTCATTATTCGTCTTTTAAATCAGTGCGCAAAATTAGTTAAATAATTTGAATAGAACAGATTAGAATGCTTAAAAGATTTGTTTATCAAAAAGAGCTAGAAATAGGATAAGTTTAATTACTAGTTATAAGGATTTTTTACTGAAAGGGAAATTGAAAAAACTGTTCTTAGACGAGTTTTGTTTATCGATTTGTGTGAGATTAGTTGTGGGAAATCAATTATGATTTCTCTCAGTATTATCCAAATCCCAAAGTGGTAAAAGAATAAGTTCAACGGCAACATTAATCAGGAAAAGAACACCAAAATTTAGAATCCATATTTTATCATTTTTTTTACAATTAATCTATTTAATTAAGTGTTTGAACTATAGTATATAGCCTTTTTGGGTTCACCATTCAATAGTATCATCAATAAATTTTATCAAGCTATTTGCCATTATTTTATGCTCTTTAATTGAAGGATGTCCAGAAGTTTCTTTATAAGGCATAAAATGAGTATATATTTTAGCGTCATTCATTCGAATTACTGCCTTTTTAATATAATTTATCCATATAGAACCTTCTTTAGTTGCATCCATATTTCCCAAACTACATATTATGTTTGCTTTAGGATATTCATGCCTTATTTTGCTTATGAAATCTATATATGCATCAATGATAAAATCCTCGTCGGGAGCTTGTAAACCAAATCTTATTTTGAATTCCTCGTTCTCAGGACGGTTTACCAACCAAGAATCATTCTGAAATAGATTAATCACAACAATTTCAGGAGAAAAATTTGAAAAATTCCATTTACTTAAAGAATCTGATGGAACTAATCTGTCATACATTTCAGGCATTATTAGCGGAAACCAGCTAATCATAATACCAATACCACTTTTACAAATACATTGGTATTTAGCATTGAAATGTCTTGCTGTAATAGCACTATAACTTAAATAGTTATTAGTAAATGTACTGTCAGGTGAGTCTTTGCCTGAAGCATCTTCAATAGCATAACCTGCAGTTATTGAATTTCCATAAAATTCAATTCTTCTTTTTTTAGCTGCAGGTTTGGGGAGCACTTTTGCATTTTTTATAATTTCAAATCCATAAAATGCTGTTTTTCCTCTATCCCATTCTGTCCGCTTAAAAATTTCTATTTTGTGATTCCCTTTTGGTAAGTCTGAAGCAAGTTGGTAGTAGCGTTTTGTGGTATCTGGTCGTATTATGAAAAGGCTATCGTTATCGATTATAACATTATAATAATTATCACCTTTTTCATCTTCAAATAGTGTACTTATTGATTTTCCTTTAAAATTGATTTGAATTGAAGTGCCTGACCAATATAATTCTGCAGCTTTAACTTTTGATGTATCAATTCTTCCTGAATATGTAATTTGCGAATTTGAATAATCCACAAATAAATGTGATTTACTTGAACAAGCCATCACAAAAAGTAGAATTGTAAAAATTAGAATATTTTGATATAATGTTTTCAAGAGTTTTTTGTTAAAGAGGAAATTAGAATATACTTCATTTTTTGATGTTTGCCGGAAGTTTCGCTTATCGTCTAGTGTATGATTTCGTAAGGGATTTCGGGCTTCAGACCTGTCAATTTACCCACCAAAATTGATGTGGGTGATACCGCTCTAAAATCTCTGAAACCCTTATGAATTATACACATTGTTGTACCCCGTTTATCGTAAGTTATTCTCAATGATTATCTTTTGTCTTTCAATATTTCCTTAAACATGTTAAATATATTAGTGTCTAGTTTGTATTCACCAGTTTTAGTTCGTTCATATATTCCCCGATTTCCATTTGAGTTCCTGAAATTCCAATATGTCCAGTGAAGGTTTTTAGATTCAAAGTACTCAATGATTTCTCGATTATAATCAACGTATCCATCTGCTAGAAAAGAAGCTCCAAATTGATCGACCCACACAGGAACATTATATTTTTCTCTAAATTCTAACGGCTTTATATAATATGTTTCTAGGGTTTTTTTGTTTAGTTCAATAGATGGATAACCATAAGAAGCAATTCCTTTAACATATTTTTTTGGCCACAGCATATTGGCAGTATAAATAATTTGATAATCCTTAAGGTAGTAGTCTTTAGTAAGATTTTTAGCTTTGTAATAATTCATTGGTCCAATTACATAAGGAATTTCTCCATTAGTGACAGTAGAAATTGTATCCGCCATTTTTTTGTAAAATTGTCCTAGCTGAGCATGGGTAACATTTCGCTTATACTTATCAAAACGGGGTTCAGCAAGAATTTCGAATGCACCAATGTATGGAGTGTCTTTATAACGATTTGCAAGAAACAACCATAGTTCTATAAATTCTTTTTCCAATGTAGGTGTATTGAGAAAATGCCTTTCGTTGGCTCCACTACCTTGATCTGAGTTTACAAAAAGTATCGTCCAGATACCAGCTTTAGCATTCCAAGTTATTGTAGAATCTAGTTTTTTGAGGTACTCTGGCTTAATGTGTCCTGGAGCTGAACTATCTCTCGCATTGCTAATATTTGATGAATCACGTTTACCCCAGTAGTGCCACCTCAGACAAGTACGCATTACATTACCACCTAATTGATTTTTGATGATAGAGGCATCTTCTTTTTTTACTTCTCCCCATCTACTATGATTAAATCCCCTTAATTTAATTAAGGAATCATTTTGATCGTATATGTTTTTTCCTTCAATATGTAACCTTGGTAATTGCCCATAAGTAGATATAATCGATGAGCAAATGATATAGCTCAGTATTCCAATTTTAAGTATTAATTTCATAATAAAATTCTTATGGTGTACAACGTTAAGATAAAACTTTATTAAAATAAGCATTATCGCGTAATAAGCGAAGTTCGGTGAAAAAACCGAGAAAGTCAATAGTATAAATGATTAATAGAGCTTTTTTATATTTAAACATAGAAAAAATAGAGGTGTTTAGATGTATAGAATATTTAAATAACTTTGCGACTTGCGAGAGATTACTATGCCAAACTTAAGTTTACAAACCACTATAAAATCTTTACCACACCAACCAGGTGTGTATCAGTATTTTGATAAAGATGATAAAATCTTATATGTCGGTAAAGCAAAAGACATTAAAAAAAGGGTTTCCTCCTATTTTAATAAAACTCAAGAAAATGGTAAGACACGTGTTTTAGTTAAAAAAATAAGTAGTATCAAGCATATTGTTGTCAAAACAGAAACAGATGCCTTATTGCTTGAAAATAGTCTGATCAAAAAATTACAACCACGTTATAATATCATGCTTAAGGATGATAAAACCTATCCATGGATCTGTATAAAAAAAGAACGTTTCCCTCGTATATTTCTTACACGTAACGTCATCAAAGATGGCTCAGAATATTTTGGACCTTATACGTCAGTTCGAACAGCAAGAGCTTTATTAGGATTGATAAAAGAGGTGTATCCGTTAAGAACCTGCAAGCATAATCTGAGTGCAGAAAATATTGCTGATAAAAAATATAAAATCTGTCTAGATTATCATATTGGCACCTGTAAAGGTGCATGTGAGGGTTTTCAAGAAGCAATTGATTATCAGAATGATATAGATGAAATAAGACAAATTATCAAAGGGAATTTTAAAACAGCCATGCAGCAATTTGAAAAACTTATGCAGGGTTTTGCGGCTAAAATGGAGTTTGAAGAAGCGCAAAAAATTAAAGAGAAAATTGATCTACTTTCTAATTATCAAGTGAAATCAACGGTTGTAAATTCAAGTATATCTAATGTAGATGTATTTAGTGTCATTTCAGATGAAAGTTATGCCTATGTCAATTTTTTTAAGATAATGAATGGTGCTATTATCCAATCACACACTTCTGAAATAAAGAAAAAATTAGCTGAAACCGATAAAGAGATCTTAGAGTTGAGCATTGTAGAAATACGCCAACGCTATCATTCACAATCCAATGAAATATATGTGCCTTTTTCAGTAGAAGTTGGTGAAGAACTCAAAGTAACGATACCAAAAATTGGCGATAAAAAACATATTGTCGATCTATCTATACGTAATGCCAAATACTTCAGGCAAGAACGTTTTAAACAAGAAAAGATACTAGATCCTGAGCGTCATAGTAAACGAATTATGGCGCAGATGCAAAAAGATTTGCGTTTACCAAGACCACCTGTTCATATTGAATGTTTTGATAATTCTAATATTCAAGGTACACATCCAGTTGCCGCTTGTGTGGTTTTTAAGAACGGAAAACCCAGTAAAAGAGAATACCGAAAATTCAACATAAAAACCGTTGAAGGTCCCGATGATTTTGCTTCGATGGAAGAAGTGGTCTTTCGGCGTTATAAACGTTTGGTAAATGAAGACCAAGACTTACCACAACTTATAGTCATCGATGGTGGAAAAGGGCAATTGAGTTCTGCTTTAAAAAGTTTAGATATTTTAGGTTTGCGAGATAAGATAGCCATTATTGGCATTGCTAAACGCCTGGAGGAAATTTATTATCCAGATGACCCGATACCATTATATTTAGACAAGTCATCTGAAACCTTAAAAATCATACAACAATTACGAAATGAAGCACACCGTTTTGGCATCACTTTTCATAGACAAAAACGAAGTAAATCTGCTATTCAAACAGAATTAGAAGGAATTACAGGAATTGGTGAGCAAACCGTAGTTGCTTTACTCAAACATTTTAAATCAGCAAAACGGGTTAGTGAAGTTTCTTTAAAAGACATGACAAAAATTATTGGGAAATCGAGAGCTGAAAAAATATTAAATTTTTATAAAATGCGAATTGATAAATAACATTTTTATTATATTTGAAATCTTTTAAACTACAATCATTATATTTTAGTGATGGAGTGGTATAAAAAAATTGTATTGAAATTTCTCTGTTTTTTGAAATATATTTTGTGTGGTGCTAACAATTGCATTACTGAATATAGATTTTAGAATAAAGAATTAAATAGTAACCTTGAAATAAATATAAAATGAGAAAAATTAAAAATGTATTATTAATGGTTGTTCTGATTTTGGCAGTAACACTAACTTCTTGTGAAAAGGATAATGATTCATTAACAAAAACAGAAATGATGACAGATGGTCTATGGATATTAGAGAAAACTCAAGTATATGAGAATGGGTCATTAGGAGAAACACAAATACATTCTGATTCTTCATTTAATTTTAAAACTAATTTTACTCTTGACGTTATTATTGAAGGTGTAGACCAAGGAACTTACGACTGGTATTTCAATGAAGAAGAAACTTCTATTTATATTGAGGGAAATGGTATAGAGACCTTTCTTTATGACATTGATACCTTAACAAGTACAAATTTGGTGTTATCCGTAATAGTTACAGAATTAAATGTGGATTTTATTTTTACTTTTAGTCGTGACTAGAACTTGTTTTAAAAAATTATAAGAAAAGTCGTTTAAAAAGTATTTTCTAGACGACTTCTTTTTTTATCTTTGTTTGTGTAAATAGACCTTTTTTTAATGAAATCTAGACTAAAACTACTCGATCGTTACCTCACACTTTGGATATTCCTCGCTATGGCAATAGGTGTTGGTTTAGGATACTTTTTTCCAAACATTTCAAATGTCACAGATTCATTATCTGTTGGAACAACTAACATTCCGTTAGCCATTGGATTGATACTGATGATGTATCCACCATTAGCAAAAGTAGATTACAAACTCTTGCCAAAAGCTTTTAAAGACACCAAGTTAATGAGCCTATCTTTGGTTTTAAATTGGATTATTGGACCGTTTTTAATGTTCTTTTTAGCCATCATTTTTCTACAAGATTATCCAGGATATATGGCTGGTGTTATTCTTATTGGTTTAGCCAGATGTATTGCTATGGTGATCGTATGGAATGATTTAGCAGGCGGTAGTAGAGAATATGGTGCGACCTTGATTGCTTTAAACAGTATTTTTCAAGTCCTTACTTATAGTTTTTATGCCTGGTTATTTATCACGGTTTTACCCAAATATTTTGGATTAGAAACCTACGAAGTAAACATTTCAATTACTGAAGTAGCAAAAAGTGTTTTAATTTATTTAGGAATTCCATTTTTGGCCGGTTTTTTAAGTCGAAAGTATTTAACCAAATTCAAAGGAGAAAACTGGTATAAAAGAAAATTTATTCCCTTTATTTCACCCATTACTTTAATAGCTCTATTAGCAACAATCGTATTAATGTTTAGCTTAAAAGGCGATATGATTTTAGAATTACCGATGGATGTAGTACGAATTGCCATTCCATTGGTTATTTATTTTATTATCATGTTTTTGGTGAGTTTCTTTATCGGAAAATCAATGAATGTACCCTATGACAAAAATGCTTCAGTGGCTTTTACGGCTACAGGTAATAACTTTGAATTGGCCATTGCTGTTGCTATTGCTGTTTTTGGGATCAATTCACCTCAAGCTTTTACGGGTGTTATTGGTCCTTTGGTGGAAGTTCCTGTATTAATATTGTTGGTTAGTGTATCTTTGTATTTTAAAAAGAAGTTTTACTAGTTTTTCACCGCTAAGGCGCAAAGACGCAAAATAATTTAAAAGGAAATATTTTGAATACGAACCTCAAAAAAAAAGAAAATATACATTTAAACATCTAATTTAAAACAGCTTTGTGCCTTAGCGCCTTAGCGGTGAAATAAAATGAAAATCCTAATCCTCTGTACCGGAAACTCTTGTCGTAGCCAAATGGCTGAAGGCTTTTTAAAATCTTTTAGTGCTAATTTAGAAGTCTATTCTGCCGGAACAAATCCATCAGCTGAAGTACATCCAAGAGCTATTGAAGTAATGAAAGAAATTGGTGTAGATATCAGCAAGAGCAAACCAGAATCGGTAGATATCTTTATTAAAAAGTCATTTGATTATGTCATAACCGTTTGTGGTGATGCCAAAGAAACTTGTCCTGTTTTTGAGGGAAAAGTCAAAAACCAATTGCATATAGGTTTTGATGATCCTGCTAATGCTACTGGAACAGAAGCCGAAATTTTAGCTGTTTTTAAACGTGTTCGTAATGAAATTCTAGTTGATTTCTTTGCTTTCTATCGTACAGAATTACAATAAAGTAAAATATCAATATTTTGATTTCCAATTTTTAACCACAGAGTTTCTCTGAGTTTTACACAGAGTCTCACAGATTGTTCGTTTGCTTCTTTTTTAATACCCAATTTTACTTCGTACTCTTTTTAAAACATCGATTGCTACAATACGTGCCTTTTTTGCACCAATTTCTAAGGCATCATCAATCTCAGATTTGTTTTGTATAAAATAATGGTAGCGTTCTCTTATGATAGTATATTTTTTTATAATTAACTCATAAAAAGCTTGTTTTGCATGCCCATAACCATAGCCACCTTTCTCGTAATTTTTACGCATTTCGTCTGTTTGTTCGGGAGTTGCTAACAACTTATAGAGCGCAAAAAGATTACAGGTATCCGGATTTTTAGGATCCTCTAAAGGAGTACTATCGGTTTGAATTTTCATTATTTGCTTGCGCAATTGTTTATCTGGCAAAAAGATATTGATGATATTTCCTTTAGATTTACTCATCTTTTCACCATCCGTTCCAGGAACATACATCGTGTCATCTTGTAATTTTGCTTGTGGTGGGACCAATACTTCACCAACTTTACTATTTACGCGATTGGCAACATCACGTGTGATCTCAAGATGTTGTAGCTGGTCTTTTCCAACAGGTACGATATCAGCATCATATAATAAAATATCAGCTGCCATCAACATCGGATAATTAAACAAACCGGCATTTACATCGCTTAACCTATCTGCTTTATCCTTAAATGAATGGGCTAACGTTAATCTTTGGTAGGGAAAAAAACAACTTAAATACCACGCAAGCTCAGTTACTTCTGGAACATCACTTTGACGATAAAAAACAGATTTTGATATGTCTAATCCACAAGCTAACCAAGTAGCTGCTGTACTATAGGTGTTTTCTCGTAATGCATCTCCATCCTTTATTTGAGTTAAAGAATGCATATCAGCAATAAAGAGAAAAGAATCATTATTGGGCTCATTTGCCAATTTTACAGCTGGTATAATTGCACCTAATAAATTTCCTAAATGTGGTGTTCCTGTACTTTGTACACCTGTAAGTATTCTTGCCATAAACTGGTTAAAAATTAAAAGTTAAAAGTTAAAAGTTTGTGATGAAACGTACATTTAACCAATAATCATGAGATTTTATCCCAAATAAAAAAACAAAAATACAGTTTTGTATTCAAAAAGTTAGTTTATTTCTTTTTAAACAATCCAACGATAAATAAAATAACTAAAGCTCCAATAAGACCTTGAGCTAAATCACCAACCATACCTTCAAATAAGGGTAAATTAAATTTAGTGAACAACCAGCCACCAACAAAACCACCAAAAATTCCTAAAAGAATATTTTTAAAGGCGCCAAAACCACCACCTTTCATAATTTTTCCTGCTAGAAAACCAGCTAATGCACCAATTAATATTGTGTATAACATAATTTATAAGATTTATTAAAAAGTAAAAATAGGAAAATATATTTACTCATTTTATCAAAAAAATAAATTTATGCTAAAACCGTACATTTTAGTACTTTTGACCCTTGATGAAATTAATTAGATATCCACTAATACTTCTTTGGAGAATATGGTTTTATTTGGTTGTAGTACTAAGCTTAATACCTATACTTCCTGTAGTAATTGTCCTAACTTCAAAAGATAAATATTATCCTGCATTTTGTAAAATTGCCAATACTTGGGGTAAATTTATTCTGTTTGCTATGGGATTTAATACTGAGGTAACCTACGAAGAAAAGCTTACACAAGGCAAAAGCTATATGTTATCTGGCAATCATACTTCAATGATCGATATTATGATGATGTTTGCTATTATGAAAGGAAACCCTTTTGTTTTTGTTGGAAAAGCAGAACTTGCCAAACTTCCAATTTTAGGTTACATATACAAAAGAACTATGATTTTGGTAGATCGTAATAATTCAACAAGTAGAAAAGCTGTTTTTGAGCAAGCAAATAAACGTATTCAAGAAGGTCATAGTGTGTGTATTTTCCCCGAAGGAATGGTTCCGGCAGATGAAAGTTTGATACTGACAGATTTTAAAAGTGGTGCCTTTATTCTAGCCATTGAACACCAAATACCTATTGTTCCTATTAGTTTTTATGATAATAAAAAGCATTTTTCATATACCTTTTTTAGTGGAAAACCTGGTAAGTTACGGGTAAAATTTCATAAGCCAATTTCTACAAAAGGTATGAATGTTGAAAAGCACAAAAGACCATTAAAAGAAATAGTCTACAAACTTCTTTATGACGATTTAGTAGCAGATTCAAAAATAATTTGATATTTGGTATTGATTTTGTTACTAACATCATGCGAATTCAATAAAAAAACTATCTTTGAGTAACCCTAAAATTATTAAATCATGACTAAATTTACCCTTCTAACTTTCCTATTATGCAGTTTTATTGGTTTTTCTCAACAAAACACTATAGATTTAAAATCTAAAAACTTAAAAGGAAAGATTCAATCTTTCGAAAAGACAACTTATCTTGTTGATAAGACAAGTAAAAATCTAACACAAAAATACAAAGAGAATTATGTTTTTAACGCTACTGGATCACTCATAAGTATTGAGAGTTTTGGTGATGATAGCCAACTTGATTCAAAGGAAACCTACTCTTATAATCAAGCCAAACTAAGTTTACATTCTGTATTCAGTTCAACAGGAAAAATTGATAAAACTACTCAGTATGAGTATGATGAAATCGGTCAATTAATCACACAAAAAAAGTATAATAAAAGTGAGAAACTACAGTATGAAACCTCTTTTATATACAACCAAAAAGGCTTACTAAGTGCAAAACATAAATTGATTCCGAGTATTAATTATACCATGAAACAGCATTATAAATATGATGTAAAAGATCAACTCATTGAGATTTCTAAAATTGCACGAATTGGGACAACAAAAGAAACCTTTGAATATAATGACAAAGGACTTCAGTCAAAAAAATCAGAATACAATGCTATGGATGAATTGTATAGCTATATCAACTATTTCTATAACAAAGAAAATGATAAAACCGACTTAAAAAAATATGATACTGAAGGAGCTTTAACTTATTTTGAAAACTATGAATACACCTATGATAATTATGGAAACTGGACAGAATGTACTAGTTTTGAAAAGGGTGAGAAAGTTAGTGTGGAGAAGCGAAAGCTAACCTATATAGAATAGCATTCTAAAAACCAATAAAATAGTTTACTAAAACGTATAGTTAAAACCTACACCAAAAACTTCTTTAAATTGTATTTCTTGCCTCATATTATCATCATAAATTGTGTGTAAACCTAAGTTAGCTGAAATATATTTATTTACTTGCATTACTAGGTTTAATTGATGACTGATATCAATATTTTCAGGTTGATCTAAATAGTTAGAATATAAGGTCACAATATTTTCTAATGAGATATTTTTCATTAAATCTGTTTTATGATAAGCTCCTACATAAAAACCTAATTCTGTTCTTATATTTTCACCTGGATCCACTCCAAAAGCTCCGACATCTGATAAAGTATCATCCATTACAAAGGTAAATTTACCCGTTGCTGGAGAAATGTTAATTTTAAAGTTGTCTGATTTTTTCCATAACATACCAGGTCCAAGAGTTAAATAAGCTGGAGCAAATAATTTAGATATAGCTATCTCATCTGAAACACCATAATCATAACCATCCGTAAACTGAGTCATAAAGTTCACAAACATTGAATAATACCAATTGCCTTTCGCTTTTTTTCCTAGTAATGAGTTAATTTCAAAACGGTCATCTGTTTTAATGGTTCCTTTTGAATCTGAATTGGCTAATCCATAAGCAACAATAAACTTGTTATCCCAAGTTAAATCACCTTTTGACAGGTTAGCATCATAATTTACATTTAGGTTTCCAGCAAACGCATTATCGCCACCAGTTGCCCAGTTTTTAAATGAGGATTGATTCAATAGAACACTAAACGTTCCTCCTTTTTTCCATCCATCTTTTGGTGCTTCCTCGTCTTGAGCAAAACTTGCTACAAAACTTAATACTAATACTAATGTTACTAATTTTTTCATTTTTTGAGTTTTATAAATTTCGGGCAAAAATACTATTTTATATGAAATCTGCAATTCTTTTGAAACTCAGGTTAATAGATTACAAAAATGGAATACAAAAGGCTTTTCGATTTCATACTACTCTATTAATTTGCTTTTTGCACAGCTTATAAGAATCCTAAAGCTAGTTTTGCTTCATCACTCATCAGGTCTTGTGTCCATGCAGGTTCAAAAGTAAGGTCTAACTCCACTTCCTCAACACCTTCAATGGCATTGACTCTATCTTTTACCTCTTGAGGCATTGATTCTGCAACTGGGCAATTTGGCGTTGTTAAAGTCATAATAATCTTAACTGCATTTTGTTCTTTATTAACAAAAACATCATAGATAAGACCTAATTCATAAATATCTACGGGTATCTCAGGATCATAGATTAACTTAAGCTCCTCGATTATTCTTTCGGTAAGTGTTTTGTTTTTAGTGGTACTCATTTTGCTTGTTTTTAGATCAGACAAAAGTAGGGAATATTGTACAATAAGAATTTTTAAGTACCACTTTAGTAATTTTTCAGATATTTGTAGTAATTAATCAAGTTGGTACTAATGAATTCTATTAAAAGACTTTTTATAATTGTTTTAGCCTTATTTTCTTACTACTCGCAAGCTCAAGAAAGAAAAGGAATCGATAGTATTCTAAAAATTGCTACTAAAACACAATCCGATAGTTTAAAAGCCATATTCTTTCAAGAAGTGAGCAAAAAATATGCTCCTGGAAATTTTGATAGCGCTATCTTTTATGCCAAAAAATCACTAGAACATGCAAAAAAAATAGCTGATACTAATCTAATCATTGAATCATATAAAAGTATAAGTCTCACCTACGATCATCAATATAAAATTGATTCTACTTTAGTTTGGTACAACAAGGCGCTTACTATTGCTGAAAAAAGTAAAAACATTCCCCAATTAATCAAACTTTACAATCATATAGGAATTGCCTATTTTTATAAAAAAAGTTACGATAAAAGCATTGAAAATCTTTATAAATCTCTTGAATACAGTGAACAAATTAATGATAGTGTAGGAATAGCCAGATGTTGTAATAATATAGGTTACATTCATGAAAAACGAGAGAGTTATACCGAAGCCTTAAGTTTTTATCTAAAATCTTTAGCTATAAAAGAACAATTTGATTCTGAAAAAAGCTTAATTCCTTCTTTGATGAATATTTCTAATATTTCGTTTAGAAATGATGATTTTGAAGATGGTAAAAACTATTTATTACGCGCTCTTGCTATCAGCAAAAAAGTAAAAGACACCTCATTTATTGCATTAAATTATTCATATTTGGCTATTTCTTATGCTAATAATAACCAATTGGATTTATCAAATTTTTATTTACAAAAATCTTTAAAATTTAAAGAAAATATTAAAGATAAATATCGTTATGGACAGCTATTATACGATTTAGCAGGTACTTATGCCAAAATGAACGCTTTTAAAGAAGCTGAAAAATCTTATTTAGAAGGTATTGCTATAAATGGAGCTGTGCGATCTGAGGTTATTGAAAAATCGTATAAAGAATTAAGTGATTTGTATAGAAAGAATAAAAAATATGCCAAAGCACTTATTTATTATGACAAATATTCACAATTAAAAGACAGTACTTACAGTATTGAAAAAGATAAAGCTATTTCAGATATTGAAACAAAATATAGAACCGAAAAAAAAGAACAACAAATAAATTTATTAAAGATAAACGTAAAGCAACAAAAAACAAAACAACGTCTTTGGATTTGGTTGGCTGGTTTGGCTGTTCTATTGGCACTATTCTCAGTTTTCTTTTTCTTTTCCTATAAAAACCGTTCTGCTGAATTAGAGAAAAAGAACCTTTTAATCAATAAAACCTTAGCTGAAAAAGAAACACTCTTAAAAGAAGTTCATCATCGTGTAAAAAACAATTTACAAGTAATTGCTTCAATATTGTCTTTACAAATTCGCTACCTAAAAAACCCTAAAGCTATTACAGCAATTGAAGACAGCCAAAATAGAATTAATTCCATTTCATTAATTCATCAAAAATTGTATTCAGAAGAATCCATTACAGCGATTAGAATGAGAGATTATATTGATGATTTGGCGTACAGCATTATCAGCTCCTTACATTATGATACTGATAAGATTAACTATTCATCTCAAGTTGATAATTTATTATTAGATGTAGATACCGTTACACCAATCGGATTGATACTTAATGAGTTGATAATAAATAGTTTGAAGCACAACCCTAATGCAGACTCGTTAGATTTATTCATTTCTTTATCCAAAAAAGATAATTTGCTAAATCTAACAATTAAAGACAATGGTAAAGGTGTTCCAACAGATTTTGAATATAAAAAAACAGCTTCTTATGGAATGAAAATGATAGAATCTTTGGCAAAAAAATTAAAAGCCACTATTGATTTTAAAAATGATAATGGACTTACAGTTTCTCTAATAATCAAAAAATATAATGGAACGAGCATATAAGATTTCGACACACAAGGGAATGACTAATGGCGAACACCATGTGTCACTAATAAAAAATTAAAAAACAGACACATGAAGTCGAAAATTAAAATACTTATAGTAGAAGACGAACCATTAATCGCTGATGATATTGCTTTTATCTTAGAAGATGAAGGTTATATTGTAGTAGGAAAAGCAATAGATACGCAAGAAGCACTTGATTTATTAAACACCACAAAACCCGATTTAATTTTATTGGATATTTCGCTAGAAGGTGATGATGAAGATGGTATTGATCTAGCTAATACAATTAACGAAGAGTTTCAAATACCTTTTATTTTTATCACTTCGCATTCTGATAAACTGACTATAAATCGAGTTAAAAAAACAAATCCATACGGGTTTATTCTAAAACCATTTAAAGCTGCAGATATATTATCTATAATTAGCATTAGTGTATACAAACTTACTCAAGGCAATACAACTATTATAAGAAATAAGGAAAACAGCTTTTTTATAAAACAGGGTTATGATTTACTTAAAATTAAATTCAAAGACATTCTTTTTATAAAAGCCGAAGATAATTATACTGATATAGTTTTAGAGAATAGAAAAATACTAGCATCTATAAACCTTAAATCAATTGTTGAAAAATTACCATCAAAACAATTTATTAGAATTCATCGTTCCTATATTATTAATATTAATAAAATTGAAAGAATCTCTGATCGATTTGTTTATATAAATTCACATGAAATTCCTTTGGGTAGAACCTATTCTAAAAACCTTCGTGACTATATTAATACTTTGTATTAAAAAACAAAACTAACTAATATAAAATTGCTTTTTCTTTACCTTACTAACTCTACCATTTACCATTTTATAAACTCCTTGACCAAATAATTTTCTATAGTCCACCTAATTGATCTCTATTTGCTATAGAAATCAAATTAAGGTGAATTATAACAAAATCTATATCCTTATTATTTATATATCTCTTTTTGAGTTGTTCTCAAAACACCTAAAAAACAACCAAAAGACAGTATACATTTTGAAGCTATTAAACTTCAATATAATTAGTCATTAACATCATAATATTAATTTAATAAACAAACCTTATGAAAACAACCTTTACCTTTTTTTTTATACTTATTAGTATAGCAATTCAAGCACAAATAGTTACAATTCCAGATGCTAACTTTAAAGCAGCTCTTATAGCAGATGGCGTGGATACCAATTCTGATGGAGAGATACAAAATACTGAAGCAGCAGCAGTAGCAACGGTAGAAGTAAGCTCTGAGAGTATTTCTGATCTCTCAGGAATACAAGCTTTTGTAAATATTACTTTACTAAATTGCAGTTTTAATTCATTAACAAGTCTAAATATTACTCAAAATACACAACTTCAAACTCTAGAATGTGCCTATAACAATTTAACAAGTATTAATCTATCAAACAATACTTTGTTAACATATCTTTGGATTCAAACAAATCAATTAGCATATATAAATGTATCAAACAACACACAACTTACGCATTTATTAGTCGATAGTAATGAGCTATCAACACTAGATGTAAATATGTTGCCACAATTAGTTGAAATAAGTTGTAACTATAATCAATTGTCAATTATTAATCTTAGTCAAAGTTCTATGTTAGAAGAAGTCTATTGTAATAATAATGACCCATTGACTATCCTTAATATTCAAAATGGAAATAATATAAATATCTCTGAATATTATTTTCAGGCAGAAGATAATCCAAACCTAAGCTGCATACAAGTTGATAATGCTACATGGAGCACCGCAAATTGGACAAATGTCGATGATACAGTAAGTTTTGATGAATATTGTGGACAAACCTATATACCAGATGACAATTTTGAACAAGCATTGATCAATTTAGGCTATGATGATGTTATAGATGACTATGTTATTACTTCAAATATTAATTCAATTACAAGTTTAAATGTATCAAATAAAAGCATTGCTGATCTTACTGGAATAGAAGACTTTGTGGCTTTAACTTCATTAAATTGTAACAATAATTCTTTAATAAGTTTAGATATAGTAGCAAATACTGCTTTAAGCACACTCAGATGTTCAAGCAACGATCTTACCAATTTAGATATAACAAACAATATAAGCTTAACATACCTTGATTTTTCTAGTAACTCAATAGATGAAATTGATATTTCAATAAATACAACCCTATATGGCTTAGTATTTTCTAATAATCTATTAACAACGATTGATATGTCTACTAATATAAACTTGACAACGATTAATGCTGGATTTAACCCTTTATCTAATTTTGATATATCGACAAATATCAATTTGGAACAGCTTTATTGTAACAATCTTAATTTATCAAGTTTAGATATTTCAAACAACCTAGATTTAGAATGGCTTCGTTGCCAAAATAACAACTTAACAGATTTGGATTTGTCTGATTTCGAAAATCTAACAATCCTAGATTGTTCAAACAACAACTTGACCAATTTAAATATTCAAAACGGGAATAATACTGCTATTATTGAAGAAAAATTTCATACAAGTGGAAACCCTGGTCTAAGCTGTATTTTTGTAGATGATATAAGCTACTCTACTACAACTTGGACAGATATTGATGCTACTAGTATTTTTGTAGAAATTCAAGCAGAGTGTGATGCCGCATTAAGTGTTTCTAACAAAGAATTTGAATTAGCAATTAATCTATATCCAAATCCTGTTACAAACCTACTTACAATTGAAATTAGTAATGACATTCAATTAAAAAAAATAAGTCTTTTTGATATAATAGGTAAACAAATTAGCATTGAAGAGAACAGTAATACTATTTCTCTTAAATATTTACCATCAGGTGTGTATTTTGTAAAACTTCAAGATGTTGATGGCAATAGTATCACAAAAAAAATAATCAAGAAATAAATTAACACCAGTTACACCGTGATTTAAAATCACAGTGTAACTAATTGATTACTCATCAGCTTTAAATTACACACTATTACATATTTTTTACATCAACAACTCTAGTATTCACCATTTTGTTAAGCACTTCACCAAATAACTTTTCTAAGGTTTCTGTTTTTTCATTCTTTTGAAATTGAAAACAAAAATATTTTTTAACAATCAAACAGAAACCCTATGAAACGTACAATTACCCTATTACTCGTATTATTTAGCTTTGTACTACAAGCACAAGACTACATTGCTTTTAGCGATCCTAATATGAAAACCGCTGTATTGACCAACCCTGATAATATTGATATCAATGATGATGATGAAATTCAATTTTCAGAAGCTGAAGGTTTTATTGGAACTTTAGATATATCAGACTCTGATATTGATGATGTTTCAGGGTTAGAGTATTTTACTAATATCATTGAATTAGATATAAGTGAAAATAATTTAACTACTTTAGACTTAACTTCTAATGATAAATTAGAAATAGTTTTTGCCAATTATAACAACCTATCTAGTATTGATGTCTTTGGCTTATCTGACCTTCAATCACTACTTCTTTATGCCAACTCGATAACAAATATAGAGCTTAGTTCTAATACTGCTCTCAAAAATCTATATATTAATGACAATAATCTAGTCAATTTAAATCTTAGTGCTAATCTAAATTTAGAAATACTTGCATGTCAGAATAACAATTTAGGTATTTTAGATTTACAAAATCATACGGTATTAAGAAGTATCTATTGTTACAATAATAGTCTATCTACCTTAGATATGTCAAGTGTAGAATACTTAGAAATTTTAGAATGTCAAAATAATAGCTTAATAGGTTTAAATTTATTAAGTAGTGGCGACCACAACACACCTTCAGATACACTTAACTGTGATGATAATGCAGGTTTAAGCTGTATAAATGTAAAATTTCCTACTACTTTTACAGCTGTTGTTCCTAATGTGACCATTCCTGCTGGAGCTTCTTTTTCAAGCTCATGTGATGCGTATGTAAGTATTCCAGATAATAATTTCGAACAAAAACTTATAGATTTAGGTATTGATACAGAATCTGGAATAAACCACGTAATAAAACAAATAGATGCCGAAGCGGTAACGGGAACACTAAACCTTGATGGTGAAAATATTTGGGATTTAACCTGTATAAATGCTTTTACAAATATTGAGATACTTAGAGCAATAAATAATCATCTTACCGAAGTTGATGTATCAAACCTTACAGGTCTTACTGGATTGATTCTTTCTGGGAATGATATTGCAGAAATTGATCTCACACAGAATTTATCTTTATCTACTCTACAAATTTCTAACAATGAAATTTCCTCTATTGATCTAAGCCAAAATACACTTTTAAAATACTTAACTTTATCAAATAACCATATTGAGACACTTCTTTTAGACGTAAATTTATCTTTAATATATGTAAATGTAGATGCTAATAATCTATCTTCTTTTACAATTTCATTGAGTCACCCAAACCTCACTGAAATTCATTGTGCTAATAATGGAATGAATGGTAATCTAAATCTTGGTGCCCTAGAAAACCTAACAGAACTCTATTTTAATAATAACCAGATAGAGAATGGTGCGATCAATTTAGGAAATCCAGCTATTGAAGTTCTTGTTGCGAATGATAATCTATTTAGTGGAGAAATGAATTTTGCATTTTTTTCAAGTCTTAAAGAATTAAATCTAGCAAATAACGTAGCTATCGAACATATAGATATACGTAATGCAAATAATACTGCCATTACAACATTCGATGCTACAGGCTGTGCTGCCTTAGAAACCATTTGTGTAGATAATGCTACTTGGTCAGCAACAGCAATAGGTTGGTTGGTTGACGATACGACTCTTTATAGTACGTGTCGAATAGAAATACCCGATTCTAATTTTGAACAAGTGCTTATGGATTTAGGTATAGATACTGACCTTGATGCAACAGACCCAACTACGCCTAACGGGTTTATTGATGTTACTGATCCTGAAAACGTAACTTATTTACCCATGTCAAATAAAGGGATAAGCAATCTAACAGGAATCAATTATTTTACTGACTTAGAGGTTTTAATTGTGAACAACAATCAAATTACAGGAATAGACATAAGTGCGTTGTCTAGTTTAAAAAATCTAAACCTTAAAAACAATCAGCTAGATTCTTATTACATGGTATTACCAAACCCTTCAGATTTACGTAACCTTTATGTTGATAATAACCAAGAATTTTATGGTAGTAATCACTTTAATAATGTAATAGCAAACCAAAATCTATTAGAAAAACTAACACTTGCTGATAATAGTGCACAACTTATTGAGCTGACAAACTTTCCTAACTTGCTTGAACTTGATTGTTCAAATAATCCAGCAATTGATGAATTAGATGTTTCAAGTTCACCGCAACTAAGGATTTTAAAAGCTGCTAATTGTAATATTACGACACTAGATGTAAGCAGTATTCATTCATTAGATGAAATTCAAGTGCAAGGTAATGCTATGACCATATTATTACTCGGTAATCAACCCCATTTTAACTCATTGAGATGCTTCAACAACAATCTAACAGAAATTGATGTTTCGCAAGTACAGCATTTAGGTTTTTTCACCTGTGCAGATAATCAACTCATCAGTTTAGATGTAAGTTCTAATCATGAATTATCATATTTAGGAGTAAGTGATAATATCACCTTAACATTTTTAAACCTAAATAACGGAAATAATGCTACATGGGCTGAGGTATATGCAACAAATCTTGGAACAGATTGTTGTATTCAAGTAGATGATGAAACAAGTATTCCTGCGGCTTGGAATTTAGATACAACTGACACAACTATTACTAATGATTGCACACCAGATTACACCTATGTTCCTGATAACAATTTTGAAAATTGGCTTAATACTAATGGTTATGATGATGTGATAGATGACTATGTGCTTACTGCAAATATTAACACAATAACAAGTCTTGATATACATGGGGAAAACATAGCAGACCTTACGGGTATCCAAGATTTTATAGCTCTTGAAATTTTAAAAGTTAACAATAATGATTTAACAACTATTGATTTGTTTAGCAACACATCACTCACAGAACTTATTTCTTATACTAACCTACTTATTGATATAGATTTAAGTAATAATACAGCTTTAACAAAACTTCTAATTGGATATAATGATCTAACAGAATTAGATTTGAGCCAAAATACCAATTTAACATACATGAATTGTCTTGGAAACCTTAATCTCGAAACAGTAGATTTGAGAAATGGAAATAATACCAATGTTACTTCATTTGAAGCTAGAAATAACCCATTACTATCCTGTATTTTTGTTGATGATGCAGCCTATTCCACAACTAACTGGACATACGTTGAAGCCATTAGTACTTTTGTAGAAACAGAAGCCGAATGTGATACGGTTTTAAGTGTTTCAAGTGATGCTTTTGAAATGGGTGTCAATTTATATCCAAATCCTGTTGTAAACCTACTTACTATTGAAATTAGTAATGATATTCAACTAGAAAAAGTAAGCCTCTTTGATATAATGGGGAAACAAATTCGTGTTGAAGAAAACAGTACTACTATTTCTTTTGAATACTTGCCTTCTGGTATCTATTTGGTAAAACTTCAAGATACGGATGGGAATAGTATCACTAAGAAAATAATTAAAAGATAATTTGTTAATTAGTATTAATCACGCCATGACTTTAAGTTACGGTATGATTAATTATCAGGAAGGCCAGTTGATTAAGTATTTAATCAAAAATCACCAAGCTATTGCTCTCTTTCACCTAGAAATTAAGTTAAAGTGAATGTAAAAAAAAGTTATATCCTATTTGTTTTAGCACTCTTGATGAGTTGTTCTAAGAATATTCAAAAAAAGGATACATCAGCTGCACTATTTATAAATCAAATACATCATGCTTTTTGTGTAGATAATGAACATGAAATAGAAGCTTTGTTTATTAATAAGGACAAACTAATTCACACACTAATCGATGAAAATAATCAGCTTGTTTATCAGTATGATTCTGTATTTTTCAATATGGCAACTACTTCTAAAGAATACACAAATTATCAAACAAATATGCTTGAAAAATTTTATACAATAAAGAAAATAGCTATAAAAAACAAGCTAAACTGGAAGAGATCAAGCATACACAAAGCAACCTATAATATAGATTCTTTACAAATAAATTTAAAAGGTGTACTTGTTGTAATTGACAAACATAACCAGCAAAACAGTATTCATTTTGAAGCTATTAAGCTTCAAAATAATTGGTCATTAACGACACTATATTAAACAACACAAGACAGTTAGTATACCAAATAAAAAATGAATTTAGAAAATATAGCATTTAACCATTAAAAACAATCACTCGCCAAAAATCATTGCCCATTGGTGAAATATAAAGTTTGTTTTCTATGCAAACATCAAATTAAAATTTAAACATATGAAGACAATTCAAAAATTAACAATCATTATTGCAATACTTTTAATTAGTATGCCAATAATAAACGCTCAATCCACAAAAGGAAATAACTACTACATTTCTACAAGCGGGAAAGGACGTACAGCTTCAAAAGAACAGCCAGCAAAAGATTTAGCTGCTGTAATCATGAAACTAAAGGCAGGTGATGTAGTGCATATTGCTGGTGGAATTTACAAAAGTAAATCAGGAAGAGGCTCTGATGTTATTGGTGTTTCTGCAAGTATTATTGGTGGTTACAGTCCCGATTTTTCTAGTAGAGATCCTTGGGGAAAACATAAAACGATATTAACAGGAACTAACGATTACAACAGTGGTTTAACTACATCAAGATTACGAATTAATGGTAGAGCTGGCGCAGCTGTATTAGTAGATGGAATTATTATTGATAATGGTCTACGTAACCGTTACAAAACAAATAAACACCAATTAATCTTACGTAAAGCAAACGCATCAAAAGGTGAAAATCCATCACCAGAAACTCCTGGAATAAAAATTTTAATGAAAGGTGTAGGTGCAGAAGTAACTGTCAAAAACTGTGTAATTATGAATACTGCTCCAACACAAGGTGCTTTAGATGTACAGTTAGGAAAAGATGGAAAAGCAACAATCTTAAACAACTTAATTGTTAATAATACAGGCGAAGGAATTATGGCAAAAACAAACTGGCATGGAGATACACAAGAAAATTATGCTACTTATCTAATTGAAAACAATACTATTTTGTTTAATTGGAAACACGATGCCATAGCTTCTTTTGGTGGAAATTCTTTAATGATGGATACAAGCGTAAACCTTACTGCCAATAATAATATCTTTGGATTTGCTGATTTTGGTGGTGTAAATAATATTAAAAAATGTAAAAATTTAGTTTTAAATAACAACAACTTCTTTGGTCATAAAAAATATGATTTTTTCGATACATCAGCAATTAATGTATCTGAAATGGAAGATTATGCTGATTATTTAGCAGACGGAAGTAACAATGTAAGTGAATCCATTAGTCTGGATATGAATTCAGATTGGGCTACACTTTACTCAGCAAGAAAAGATATTTCAAGAGCTGAAGTTGATGCTAGTTCAACTGTTTCAAACTCAGCTGAAAATCAAATAAGAGGAATTTTAGGCTTAAACAAACAAGGTAGTACTGTAAGCCTTGATGCTTCTATTTGGTTACATCAAATGCAAGTTGAAGATGCTATAAAATTAGGACTACTACAATATAACAGAAGAGGTTGTCAAAAACCATAAAAACACAATTATTTTGGGGTTAAAAAGTCTAATTAAACATAAATAATTGTTTATTAGACTTTTTTTATGGGGTAATAAGAATACTAAAATAGATTAGACCAACTAATCTAATAAATAACAATTTGTTTTTACAACCTTTTATCGAAAATGCTATTTGGCATGGGTTGTCTGCAAAAAAGAGGATAAAAAACTATAGCTTGACTTCTGGTCAATTTTATTATCCATTCAATTATTTACCAAATCTCCCCAAATACTTAGTCAATCTTTCCAACCGTACATTTTTTATACATTCAGCTGTTTTTAATAATACATTTGATTCAAAATAAGAAAGTCAAATTTTAAAAAAAACAATAGTATTTTTTTGGGAAAAGGGAGGTTCTCTTTTTAGAAGCCTCCTTTTTAAAACGGAATAATTAATCACATAGCCCAGCTGAATTGAAAGTATACAAATCCCTCAATAATAAAATTATGAAAAAACAAACCCTACTTATTATTTTAAGTGTCTTAGTTATAGCAAGTAGTTTTGCACAAGTGGGTATAGGTACAGCCACACCAAATAGCACAGCACAGCTAGACGTAGTCTCAACCACCAAAGGTGTTTTGATACCTCGAATGAGTGAAGCCCAACGTACTGCCATTGCTTCACCTATAGCTGCTGGTTTATTGGTCTATCAAAACAATAATACCACAGGTTTTTATTTTTATAACGGTACCGCATGGACCCATCTAGTTGATGCTTCGTCAACGGTAGAAAAACTTGATGACCTAAGTGATGCAACATCTACTCTTTCAACAATATATTTAGGAATAGATTGTGGAACAAATGATGTTAATTCTGGAGATAATGTTGCGGTAGGTTATACAGCATTATATTCAAATAAAGCAAATAATAGAAATACTGCAATTGGTCGTAATTCTATGTATAACATGGATGATAGATCAACAGGTAGAGATACTTATAATACAGCTGTTGGTTTCCTTACGATGGTGGGTGGTGATGCTACTCCGAGTAATAATACTGGACGATGGAATACATGTATTGGAGCTCATTCACTAACTTATATTTCGACAGGAGATTATAATATGGCTAGTGGATATGAATCATTATTTGATAATACAACAGGAAGTGAAAATACGTCAAATGGTTCAAGTTCTCTAGCTAATAATACAACAGGTAATAAGAATACAGCAAATGGAACTGATGCAATGTATTATAATATTTCAGGAAGTGAAAACACAACAAGTGGATATAGATCCCTTTTTTTTAATAATACAGGTAATAATAATATTGGTTTAGGGTTTGAATCAGGTTTTTCTAATTCAATCGGAAATGCCAATGTTTTTATAGGTAATAAATCTGGCTATAACGAAACAGGAAGCAATACTCTTTATATTGAAAACTCAGATGCCAATGCTGTCAATGCGTTGATATACGGAGAGTTTGGAGCTGATAATACAACAACCAGTAACATATTACGAACCAACTCAGAGTTTCAAATTGGCAACCCATCTGACACAGGTTACAAATTTCCAATAGCAAGAGGTACAGCTAATCAAATTTTACAAACCGATGGGAGCGGTGTTTTATCATGGATAAATACTAGTTCATTTACTGCTCAAAAAATCGATGACCTAAGTGATGCAAAATCAGATATTGGTGGTAGTGAAGATGGTTCATCTGTTTTTTTAGGGGTAAATGTGGGTTTAAATGACGATAGCTCAGACAACAAAAATGTGGGTGTTGGCTTTGAGGCATTGAAAGCAAATACTTCAGGGATTTGTAATAGTGCTTATGGCTATCAAGCATTACACAATACAACAGCATCTTATAATACTGCATTAGGGTTTAAGGCAATGTTTACCAATAGCTCTGGTTATGAAAATACTGCTTTAGGTTTTCAGTCCCTTCATGCTAATATAGATGGCTACAATAATACAGCTATAGGTCTTGATGCACTTACGGCTAATACTCGAGGGCAAAACAATACTGCTTTAGGTTATAGGTCATTATATACTAACAAGGAAAATAGTCATTCTGTAGCGATAGGCGCTTATGCTATGATGAATGCTGATGATAGCACTGGTGGTACATATACATGTAACACTGCTGTTGGTTATGAGGCACTTAAGGGTAGTAATACAGCTAGCAATAATACAGGTCAAAACAACACAGCAATCGGCTATCAAACTCTTTTAAATAATACATCAGGTAGTGTAAATAATGCTATTGGTAGTTATGCTCTTCAATCTAATACGACTGGGGAAAGCAATACAGCTATAGGACACTTAAGTTTAAGTGCTAATACAACAGGAAGCAAGAACACTACAAGTGGATATAATTCACTAAATGCCAATAAAGCAAATAGTGGTTCTGTTGCCTATGGTTATAACGCTATGGAATATGCCGATGATAGAACAACAGGTAGAGAGACTTATAATACAGCAATAGGCTATGAGGCTCTTCGTGGCAGTACAACAGCGAGCAATAACACAGGTCAGTATAATACATCTTTAGGTTATCAGTCTCTATATAATAATACTTCTGGAGATAATAACACTGCAATTGGTAAGTTTACTATGGGGCTCAACACAGGAGGAGATGAAAATACTGCAATTGGTAGTGAATCGCTTAGACAAAATACAACTGGTAGTAATAACATCTCAATTGGATACCAATCCCTTGAATCAAATTTAACAGGAACGAATAACTGTGCAATTGGTTATGATGCCCTTAACTCGAATCGAAATGGAGCTAAAAATGTAGCAATAGGAACATCAGCTCTTTATTCAAATTCTGCAAATTATAGTTCCGTAGCTATCGGGTTTGAAGCAATGTATAACGCTGAACCCATGGGAGGAACAGAAGGAGTAATCACTTATAATACTGCTATAGGTTATCAATCTTTATACGGTAGTGTAACACCAAGTAATAATTCAGGCTATCAAAATACAGCAATAGGATATCAAACCCTTTTCTCAAACACTTCAGGAGATAGCAATACAACTAGTGGCTATTTTTCTCTTTTCCAAAACACAACAGGAGATAATAACACAGCAAACGGTGTTAATGCTCTGTATAATAACACAACAGGTAATAATAACACGGCTACAGGTTACAAAACTCTATATTCAAACAAAGCCAACAACGGTTCTGTAGCCTATGGTTACCAAGCCATGCAATATGCAGATGATAGGACCACAAGCAGAGATACCTATAATACAGCTATTGGTTACGAAGCCTTACGTGGTAGCACAACAGCCAGCAACAATACCGGTCAATATAATACAAGCCTTGGTTATCAAGCACTTTATAATAATACATCTGGTAATGGTAACACCGCCGATGGCTATCAGTCTCTATTAAACAATACAACAGGAGGCGATAACACCGCAAGTGGATATCTGGCTTTAGAAAACAATTCATCGGGTAGTAGCAATACGGCTTTTGGCGATAATTCTTTAAAAAGCAATACAACAGGTAGTGATAATACTGCAATTGGACAAAATGCCTATTTTACAACAAACAATCTGGATAACACAACCTGTATAGGTTACAATTCCGGAGCACAAAGCAACGTTTCTAACCGCATAGAAATAGGAAACACAAGTGTGAGTTGGATAGGTGGTCAGGTAACATGGGACACCTATAGTGATAAACGTATCAAAACAGCCATACAAGAAAATGTACCTGGTCTTGATTTTATCAAACGCTTAAGACCTGTTACCTATCATTTAGATATCCATAAACAAAACAATCTCATTAAAAGAGGAAAAAACGAAAAAGAGGAGACAGTATGGGTTAGTAAATATGATATTGAGAAAAGACAAATGACCGGTTTTATAGCCCAAGAAGTCGAGCAAGCCTCCATAGATGCTGGTTATGATTTTAGTGGCGTAAAAAAAGCCGATGATGATTTGGGAATGTACAGTTTAAGTTATGCTGAGTTCGTGGTGCCATTGGTAAAAGCTGTACAAGAACAACAAGATATTATTCAAAATTCAGAATTGAAAATTCAAAATTTGGAAAAGGAAAACAATTCTTTAAAAGAAAGATTAGAGAAAATTGAGGCAATGCTTAAAAAGAAATAATTTTGGGGGTAAAAGGGTTTAATAAACAGCTATTTCTGTTTAATTAGGCCCTTTTTTATTTATACGATAGAACTAACTAAAAGCTAAAGCATACAACTTAATCTGCTTAATCATAGACACCAATCCATTGGCACGAGTTGGTGATAAGTTTTCTTTTAAACCAATCTTATCAATAAAATCAAGTTTTGTATTTAGAATTGTATCGGAAGTTTGATTTGAAAAAACACGTAACAACAAAGCAACAACTCCTTTAGTTAGTATAGCATCACTATCAGCCGTGAAAATAATTTTATCCTCTTTCTTTTCTGCAAATAACCAAACTTGTGATTGGCATCCCTTAATTAAATTCTCTTCTGTTTTATAATTTTCATCAATTAAAGGTAATGATTTCCCTAGGGAAATGATATGTTCATAGCGTTCCATCCAATCCTCTAAAAATTCAAATTCATCAATAATTTCCTCTTGAATATCTTGTATTGTCATTTATTCAATATTTTTCAGAATCAAAAAATTCTTAATTCTTAATTCTTAATTCTTAATTATAGTTACTTTTGCAAATATACATAAGAAACGAGCATCTCAAAATTTGACATGTATTGGAATGATTAATAGCGAACAACAAATGTTACCGCTAAAAAATAATTTATAAACATTTGAAAACAAAACATGAGTAAACTTTTAATCGTAGGAACCGTAGCATTTGATGCCATTGAAACACCATTCGGAAAAACAGATAAAATCCTAGGTGGCGCAGCTACTTATATATCTATAGCAGCATCACAATTTAATGTAGAAAGTGGTATTGTTTCGGTCGTCGGAGGTGATTTTCCTAAAGATTTTCTAGAAAAACTAAATCAAAAAAAAATTGATACATCAGGAATTGAAATTGTAGAAGACGGTAAAACTTTCTTTTGGAGTGGAAAATATCATAACGATTTAAATGTACGTGATACACTAGTAACCGAACTAAATGTTTTAGCAGACTTTCAACCTAAAGTCCCAAAGTATTTTCAAGATGCTGATTTTTTAATGCTTGGAAATTTACATCCCTCAGTACAAAAGGCAGTTATTGACCAAATTCCTAATCGGCCAAAATTAGTAGCTCTTGACACCATGAACTTTTGGATGGATAATACTTGGGATGAATTAATGGAAGTAGTGGCTAAAGTAGACGTTATTACCATAAATGATGAAGAAGCTCGCCAAATGAGTGGTGAATATTCTTTGGTAAAAGCAGCACAAAAAATTCATAATATGGGACCACAATATGTGGTAATCAAAAAAGGAGAACATGGCGCACTTCTTTTTAATAATGGAGATGTGTTTTTTGCCCCAGCACTACCCTTAGAAGAAGTATTTGATCCAACTGGCGCTGGCGACACCTTTGCTGGTGGTTTTATTGGGCACATGGCAAGTACGCATGATATTTCTTTTGATAACATGAAACGAGCCGTAATAGCGGGCTCTAATCTAGCTTCTTTTTGCGTAGAAAAATTTGGGACAGAACGTATGATGAATTTAACAAAAGAAGAAGTTCAAAGCAGATTACAACAATTTAAACAACTAACTCAGTTTGATATTGAATTGAATTAAATTATTAATTGCTTGTTTTCTAGTTAGATAGGTGGACAGTTTTTGTATTGTTTTGTAATAGATGTTCTTTTAGCTATTATAAAATTATCGATTGTTTCTTGTGAATAATTAACTAGTTATTATACTGTTTGACAAATGCTACTAATGAGTTCTACACTCCTTAATCCAAACAGCAATCAACAATGTAATATTTGTTACAAAATAGTAATGTAATTTCTTTACTTTTGCAAACCTTTTTCCTTATTAATTTATTCATTAACCCAAAATAATTAGAGTAATTTATGTATTCGACAGAGAGAAAAAACACCCAAGAAACAGCTAAAAAAACTATTAATAAAATCTTAGCTGAACATCAAATCACATCCACAACTAATTCTGACAGCTTAGATAAACAACACAATCGTGTAATAACATTAGACAAAGAAATTAATTTAGACCCTTCTAAAACCATCATGTCTAAAACAGATGCTAGAGGTGTTATTGAATATGCTAATGACTATTTCATGGAAATTAGTGGCTATGAAGAATATGAACTAATGGGACAACCACATAGTATTATACGTCACCCTGATATGCCTCAAGTAATTTTTAAAGTATTATGGGAACGTTTGAACGAAGGAAAAAATATACATGCCTTTGTTAAAAACTTAGCCAAAGATGGTCGTTATTATTGGGTACTTACCAACTTTGAAACAAAGTATAATGAAGAAGGTATCATCACATCACATTATGCTCGTAGAAAAGCAGCGCCAAACAATGCAATTTATACTGTTGAAAAACTATACAAAACTCTTAAAGCTATAGAATTAAAACAAGATATGAAAACTGCTGAAAACTATTTTAAAGGTTTGTTAGAAGAAAAACAGATGAATTATGATTCTTTTATATTAAGTATTCTGGGTATTGATGAACAAACGATGGCTTCTTATTTTATAGATCAAAAAGAGAACACGCAAACTACTACTAAAAAAAGAAGTGTATTTGGGCGACTTTTCAAGTAGTTTAGTTTATTAGTAATAATTTTTATATATTTGAAAAATCTTTTTTTCCCTAGTTTATTCAACCCAAAAAAAATATTAGTAATGAATGAATTAGATTATCCGACTCCTCTAGACAGAGAAATAAAGCTTGATCCTTCTCGAGTAATTATGTCAAAAACAGACTCTCGAGGAATTATTGAATATGCCAATGACTATTTTATGGAAATTAGTGGCTACGAAGAATACGAACTAATGGGACAACCCCATAATATTATTCGTCATCCTGATATGCCAAAGGTAATTTTTAAAGTACTTTGGGAACGGATCAATAAAGGAGAAAATATACACGCTTTAGTGAAAAATCTTGCTAAAGACGGACGCTTTTATTGGGTGCTTACCAACTTTGAAACAAAATATGATACAGATGGAAACATTGTTTCTCATTATGCGCGTAGAAAAGCAGCACCAAGTAATGTTATATATCAAATAGAAAAGCTATACAAAACCCTAAGAGCCATAGAAGAAAGACAAAGTCCCGAAACAGCTGAAAGGTATTTTGAAGGTCTATTAGAGGAAAAAGGTATAACATATGATGAATTTATTCTAAACTTATTAGGTGTAAATGAAAATAGTTTAATATCTTATTTTGTGGATAGTTCAACTGAAATGGGTAAAAATACCATTACAGCTAAGAAAAAAGGCTTACTTAAACGCATGTTTACTTAATTTTCAACCTTGTTATTTTACAAAAAAATAGGTGCTTCCTGAAAAAAAAGTACTTTTGCTTGAATTCTTATTTTCCAAACCATACAAACAATGGATAACCTAAATTTTATTCCAAGCGATAGAGAAATACAATTGACCCCTAATAAATCAATGGTTTACAAACTAACACCTGATGGTGTGATAGATTACGTAAATGATTATTTTGTTGAAATTAGTGGTTACGAAGTACATGAAGTTGTTGGAAATACTCTTGAAAGTTTAAAAAATAGTGATTTACCCACTATTATTTATAATTTGATTCTTGAGCATATTGAAAAAAATGACAACTTAAATATTATTCTTAAAGGTCATGCAAAAGATGGTCGTTTTTATTGGTATATAACTAATTTTGAAACTAATAAAGATGAAAATGGTGAGCTAACCTCTACTATTGTAAGTAGAGTTGCTGCTCCTAGAATGACAATTTCTGAAATTGAAAAACTCTACATAAAATTATTAAAAATTGAACAACATGCTAGTTTAGCTATTGCAAGAACCTTTTTTGAAGGTTTTATTGAAGAAAAAGGCATGTCTTTTAGTGATTATTGTCAAAGTCTTATGATAGATTATGCATCACCTCAACCCTTAGTTCAATCTCATAATAATTCTATTCCAAAAAAGAATAAATCTTTAATGGGAAAATTATTTGGGAAATAGACTTATTTAACCAAACTATTGTTTTCACTATTACTATCAGCCATTAATTGAGAAGGATTAAGTAATACTTTTACCACTTCTTTTGTTGTCTCAAACGTATAAATTTGGTGCCCCCAATCCCAATCTGGTAAAATAGTTGCCGTTGTTGGTTTTTCTCCTCGCATAAGATTTAATGGAATATAAAAAGATTCAGTACTTCCATCTTTATAAACTACTGATACATCTATAGGCATCGGTATTTGACCTATACGTTCTAATGAAATATTCTTTCCTTTAATTCCTTTAACCGCATAATCAATAGTATGTGTTGTTTGTGTAAACTCATTTAAATACCAGTCTAGCTCTAATCCAGTTGTTTTTTCAGCTATACGTAAAAAATCATTTGGCGTAGGATGCTTTCCTGACCATTGACTGAAATATTCTTTAAGTGTCTTTTCTAAATTATCCCATCCGATTATATAACCTAATTGAGCGAGAAAAACTTGACCTTTATCATAAGCGTTTATCCCATAAGACATATTGGTTTCATAACGATCAGCATGCGTTGTTAAAGGTTCTTCACGACCCGTGCTCAGCATATAATTGTAATACTTATATGGACTATCAAAAATAAAATCCTTTTTGTTTTTCATAATTTTATCTGATGCAACAGTTTCAATAAAAGAAGTAAAACCTTCATCCATCCACGAATATTTACTCTCGTTGGTCGCTAAGGCAAACTGAAACCAAGCATGTCCCATCTCATGCATCAAAGTACCAACTAAACTTTGAAAAATTCTACCACCCGTGATTAGTGTACACATGGCATATTCCATTCCGCCATCACCTCCTTGAATAATGGAGTATTGATCATAGGCATATTCTCCTACATAATCGTTGTAAAATTGCATTGTCTCAACAGCGATAGGTTGCATTTTTTTCCATAATTGCTGAATTTCTTTATCATCTTTATAAAGAAAATGTAAAATGGTGCCATTTTTTAATTGTTTGGTATCATGAATAAAATTAGAATCAGCAACCCAAGTAAAATCATGAACATTGGGCGCCATAAAATGCCACGTGAGTTTATCAGAATTAGAGACTCTCAATTCCTCTTTTGGATTCTCGTAGCCAAAACCAACTTCTTGAGGATTTTGAATATAACCTGTACCACCAAGCATATAATTCTTATCTATGTGAATCGATACTTCAAAATCACCCCAAACGCCATAAAATTCTCTCGCAATATATGGATCAGCATGCCATCCTTCAAAATCATATTCTGCCATTTTAGGATACCATTGCGTCATGGATAAAGCAACACCACCTTTATTATTTCGACCGCTTCGTCTTATTTGTACAGGTACTTGACCAATAAAATCCATATCAAAATTAACTTTTTCTCCTGATAAAATGGGCTCATTTAAGGTTACTTCTAAGATGGTACCTTCAACTTTAAATGAAACTGGCGTAGCATTTTGAGTAAGTGATTGTACTTTTATATAACCTATTTCATCTTGTTTCAGTTTGGCTATTCTACTCTCAAAAATCGGATTTTGACGCGTTCCTTTATTAGTAACCATTCTATGATCTGGATCTTTCACTGTTTGTAAACGTGCATCCATTTCAGAATTGGGTTGAAAAGCATTAAAATACAAATGATAGTAAACTTTAGTTAATATATCAGGTGAATTATTAGTATATATAAGCTGCTGTTTCCCATTATATTGATAGGTGTTGACATCCATATCTATATCCATCTTATACGCTACATGTTGTTGCCAATAGGTGGGAAATTTTGGTGTAAGTTTTACTGAATTATCTGTTACAACTAATGCGTTTTGCGTTTGAGCAACAGAACAACTAGTTAAGAAAAAAAGTGAGAATATTATTAAAAAGTAATCACGCATAGTTTTAAAATTGAATGAGTTTGCAATTTATAAAAATTAGCAGAGCAAGTCTTATGTAATTGGGTTTATCGCTAGTAAAGTTTTGTTAAAAAATATCTTTATAAAGCATCAAGTGAATGAAATAAGAATTCAAGTTGAAAAGTAAAAAATTGATTTAATAATTGTCACTATAACATCAAATTACAACCTCTAATATCTGAATGATCATAACGTCCAAGAACTTCAAACTGTCCGTTAGGGTAAATTTTCCCAAGATCTTGTGTCGCGATAAATGAACATGAATTGATATTAGCTAAATCAATAACATTTATTCCGCCACTTTTTCCATCAGGTAACAATGTAAACGGATCTTCAACTTCACGAATTAACACTTTCATCCATGGCGGTGTTTGAAACAACTCACCACCAAGTGAATATGCTTGACTTAAGAGTTCAGTCATACCATATTCTGAATAGATTTTTGAAACGCCAAAACCATTTTTCAAATGGGTATGCAATTCTTGTTTTATCATTTCCTTTCGGCGTCCTTTCATTCCACCAGTTTCCATAATAATAGTATTCTTGAGTTGAAATTTCCTCAAATTAATCAAATCTAAAAAGGCATAAGTAACACCAATTAATAGAGTTTTTTCCCCTTTTTGATCTAATTCAACTAGTTTTTGAGCCAATTCTTCATAATTGTTAAGATAAAAGCCACTTTCCATTTTTTCTGATTGTTTTATTAAATCAGTAATCATATAAACCAATGAAGAATTCTTTTGTTCTAAATAAGATGGTAATAATGCCAAAATAGTATAGTCTTTTATTTCCCCAAAAAAATAAGTAAAACCTTTTGTGAAGCTCTCTTTATATAACTCAATATCAACAACACTATGTTGGCTACGTTCCATGCCAGTTGTACCACTACTTGTAAAAACTTGTTGCTGCTTTTTATCTCCTGTAACAATGAGATGGGTTTTAAAAAAAGAAATGGGTAGAAATGGTATTTTTTCTAGAGAATCTATAGAATCACAATCATATTCTAACCTACTCAAATACTCCTTATAAACAGGATTATTATCTGATTGATATCGAAAAATCTCTAATGCTTTTTTTAAAAAGTTAGCTTCAGAATTTTTTATTGAAAAAATGGATGACTTCATATCTATCGCAAAGATAGTTTTTTGGACGCAACCTATCTGCATTTTTTTTATCTTACAAATACTAAACAACAAGAATTCAGAATCTTATAAAAGTCATGCGCATAGTAGTAATTTTATTTTTAAGTATTTTATTTATCTCCTGTGAACTAGATCTTGATAATGATAATATTCATTTTGAAAAGATTCCAGCATTTAATATTCAAACACCTGAAAATCTAGTTGTTAATTTTGATTATGACATTTCTTTTGACTATGCATTACCTAATGGATGTTATCAATTTTATGAAATTGGTTTTGACCAAACCAACAACAATACTAGTGCTGATGTCTTACTAATAACGCCCTATGCACAAGTACAAAGCAATGCAAATTGTACAGATATTTATATGGAAGATACCTGTTCGTTTTCATTTAGACCAGTAGAACCAGGAACTTATATATTAAAGTTTTGGGTAGGACAAACAAATTTAGGTATTGATCAATATGAAGAATACGAATTAATAATTGAATAGAATAAATTGTAAATTTGAAGGTTATGTAAGTATATTTACACTGAACTAAGGGATTAATCCCTAACTAAACCACTAAAACCACAACCTATGAGTTTAGAAAAACTCATACAAAGATGTGCTAATAAAGATCGTAAAGCACAGGAAGAAGTTTATCGGCTATTTGCTGGTAAATTATTTGCCTTGTGCCTGAAATATTCAAGAAATAAAACAGAAGCCGAAGATAATTTACAGGATGGTTTTATTCAAATTTTTGATAAAGTAAAACAATTTAAACACAAAGGTTCTTTTGAAGGATGGATGAAGCGAATAGTTATCAATACTGCGCTTCAAAAATATAGAGAAAAAAATGTACTCAATTTAGTAAATGACAATGCAATTGAGGATGAGGTAGTTGTAGAAGTAGAAGAGGTTGAAATCTCATTAGATTATCTACTAAATTTAATACAAGAACTACCAAACCAATATCGTTTGGTTTTTAATCTCTATGTTTTAGACGGATACTCTCATAAAGAAGTTGCCAAAGCACTAAATATAAGCGAAGGCACTTCAAAATCAAATTTATCGAGAGCACGTGGAATTCTTAAAAACAAAATAGAATGGAATCAACAAGAACCAGGGCAATATAAAGCATATTAATAGAAATGAAAGAATATAAAAATATCGACAGATTGTTTCAAGAAAAATTTCGTGACTTTGAACAAAATCCTCCAGCAAGAGTATGGAGTGCTATCGAAAATGTTGTTGTTGAAAAACCAAAAAGAGATAAACAAGCTGTTTGGCTTTGGCTAAGTGGTGTAGCTGCTGGTCTTGCTATATTATTTTTTATTAATGGTACAAACTTTTATACTACAACTCCAACACTAAACACAACGGATAAAGAAAATAATTTAATAAATAATCAACAACTAGAAACTGAAGTTGCAAACACAACTACTAAAGATAACACTTTAAATCACTCCAATCAAAAGCATCAAATTAACAATATAAATGTTGTTAACAATATGGTAGCTACGACAACATCAAAAAAACTTTCTGAGTTAAGTAAATCAAATCAAATAATTACAAACAATACTCCTTCTACTCTCCAAATAATTACAGCAACAAACTTTAAAGAAATTACCAAAAATATATTTCAATCAAGTTCACCAATAATTGCCTTAACAAACAATAGTATAACGAACAGTCTTCTACAAAATAGAATTACTCTCAAAAATGCGCTAATTACTGAAAAAACTGCCCAAATTACTTCCTTAATTCCCGATGAAACTATTACTGATAACACAAATATCACAACAAAAAATAAATCTAATAAATGGATTGTTTCAACAGTTGCTGCACCCGTTTATTTAAACTCATTTGACAAAAATACTTCATCTATTGATCCAGGATTTAATAATAATATTAAGCAAGGAACATTTTCAGCAGCTTACGGTGTACAGGTGGCCTATCAAATTAACAATAGATTCTCCTTGCAATCAGGAGTTCATGTGGTAGATTATGGTTATAAAACTTATGGTGTTTACGTGAGTCCTAGTGGTGCTGTTAATCAATATTCAACTATAAATTATAATGACAATGCCAATTTAATTGATGTCAGTGCCGTACCAATGGCGCAACCGAATAACCTTAGTAATCTTAACCAACAAGAGTCTAAAGGAGATTTAACACAAATTTTTGGCTATATTGAAATTCCTGTTGAAGCAAAATACAACCTTAATAAAGGTAATTTTGGTATTAATCTTGTAGGTGGTTTTAGCACACTTTTATTAAACAAAAATGAAATTTTTATTGAAACAGAAGAGTTTTCAAATAAAATTGGAGAAGCATCAAACCTAAATTCCTTAAATTTTTCTGGAAATATTGGATTAGAGTTTGATTATAAATTATATAAAAATGTACACTTTAACTTAGTCCCAATGTTTAAAGTACAAACCAATACATTCGAAAAAAATACAAATGGATTTAGTCCATACGCCATTGGAATTTACAGTGGTTTAAATCTTAGGTTTTAGTTGGTTAATTATGTTTGGTTGGTTACCAAACATAGCTTAAAAGGTCGTTCCGAATTTATTCAGAACGACTTTTTTGTATTTAGAAATTCTCTTGTAAAATGAATCCTAAAATACAATGATTTTTTTGTACTTTTGCAGAACCAAAAATCACGTATGATTACTAAAAATATTACGATAGAAGATCTTATAGAAGACTATCCCAAATCGGTAAAATATTTAGCTGATAAAGGTATTCGTTGTATTAAATGTGGCGAACCTATTTGGGGGACATTAGAAGAAGCCTGTCTCGAAAAAGAATTCACCCAAAAAGCTATACAACTAGCGGTAAAAGAGCTTATAGAATTACATCAAAATAATAATTCAGAAGAAGCAAGTAGCATTCAAAAAATAAATATCAAGAACATTAAATAAAAAATACTATTATGACAATTAATATTAAATCCGTTTTAAAAAACTTAGGATTATCAGAAATGAACCAAGGTGTATCAACAGGTGCAGATTGGTTTGATACCGATGGAAAAGTAAACATCTCTTCATCTCCAGTAGATGGAAAAGTAATTGCTAGTGTAAAAACAGCTACTCTAGAAGATTATGAAACAGTTGTAAAAAAAGCCCAAGAAGCTTTTAAAGAATGGCGTTTAGTCCCAGCTCCTCAACGTGGAGAAATTGTGCGACTAATAGGAAATGCACTACGCGAAGCAAAAGATGATTTAGGTGCTTTAGTTTCTTATGAAATGGGTAAAATATTTCAAGAAGGTTTAGGTGAAGTACAAGAGATGATTGATATCTGTGATTTTGCAGTAGGACAATCTCGTTTAATCAATGGTGTTGCATTGCAATCTGAACGTCCGTTACACCGTTTATCAGAACAATATCAACCATTAGGAATTGTAGGTATTGTTACTTCTTATAACTTTCCAGTTGCCGTTTGGGCATGGAATTCTGCTTTAGCAGCCATTGCTGGTGATGTTGTTATTTGGAAACCTTCATCTAAAACTCCACTTACAGCAATTGCTACACAAAAAATCATTCAAAAAGTATTAAAAGACAATAATGTCCCTGAAGGAGTATTCAACTTAGTTGTAGGTCGTTCTTCTGTAATGGGTGATAATTTCTTAGGTGATAAACGCATTCCTTTAATTTCTTTAACAGGTTCTACTTCTGTAGGTCGTAGAGCTGGACGAATTGTTGGAGACCGTTTAGGAAGAGCTTTACTAGAATTGGGAGGAAACAATGCTGTAATTATTACACCTAATGCTGATATCCCAATGGCGGTTATGTCAACTGTATTTGGTACTGTTGGAACAGCAGGACAACGTTGTACATCTACACGTCGCGTAATTGTTCATGCAGATGTATATAATCAAGTACGTGATGCATTTGTTGGAGCATACGAAAAATTAGCCGACAAAATTGGAAGTCCTTTAGACGAAAAATTCTTAGTAGGTCCGCTAATTGATGAACATTCAGTAGCCTTATTTGAAGAAGCAGTATCTAAAGTTCAAGAAGAAGGTGGAAAAATCTTATTTGGAGGACAAAAACTAGAAGGTGCTGGTTTTGAATCAGGAAATTATGTAATGCCTTGTATCGCTGAAGCAAAAAACCATTTTGAAATCGTACAAGAAGAAACCTTTGCTCCTATCGTATATTTAATAAAATATGATGGTGATGTACAAAATGCAATAGACATTCAAAATGATGTTCCTCAAGGATTATCATCTGCTATATTTACCTTAAACATGCGTGAAGCTGAAGCCTTTATTTCACAAAGTGGATCTGATTGTGGTATTGCTAATGTAAACTTAGGAACTTCGGGTGCCGAAATTGGTGGTGCCTTTGGAGGCGAAAAAGAAACAGGTGGTGGACGTGAGTCAGGTTCTGATGCATGGAAAGTATATATGCGTCGTCAAACCAATACCATAAATTATGGTGCTGACTTACCTTTAGCACAAGGAATTAAATTTGATATCTAAAAATTAAAAATTGCATAAAAGAAAAAGATAAGTTTGATTTCAAAACTACTATTAACTGTTTTGAAATCAAATTCTTATTAATAAACTACTAATTATTATATTATTAATAACTAAAATAATTACATCATGCAAAAAACTCTATTATCCGTAATAGCTATATTCTTTTTTACCATTAGTTATGGACAAAAATCTGTAAAGATTGAACTCCAAGCCGATGAAAGTAAATTTGAATTAAAAGCCATTTCAGAAACAGGTTTTACTGTGGAAAATTCAATTTCTACTTTACATCTAAATTCAATATCCTCTTTGGAAGGCAATTTTATGTCTCTTGAAAGTAGAGGCCTTATCGAAATTTATGATATAGGAACTCCTAATATTCCTGTAATAACCAAATTAATAGAAGTTCCGCAAGATGCTGAAGTTGAGTTTGTTGTAAAAAGCTATGATGAGGAAATTATTATACTCTCAGACTATGCTATTACAGATTTAATAGCTCCAGCAATTCGTTCCCAATCTAAAAGTGAAGAAGCAATTCCTTTTGTAAAAAACGAAACAACTTATAATTCTGATCGTTTTATTAATGACAATATTGTTGTTTATGAAGAATCTGGGCAACTAAGAGCTAACAGACTTGGTCGGCTTGTTATTAATCCTATTCAATACAATCCTGTTAAAAACAGCTTACGTATTTTAAATAATTTAGTGATTGAGGTTAACTTTGTCAACGCCAATTTTGGAAAAACCAATGCATTAAAAAGAAAGTATAGTTCAGTTTTCTTTAATAGTGTCATTTCAGGTGCTACAATTAACTATAATAACTCAACTAGTAGAGAACTTATTACACAAGCACCAACACATCTAGTTATTGTTTCTGACAGAATGTTTGAGGCGCAATTAGTCCCTTTTATTGCATGGAAAATCAAAAAAGGTTTTAAAGTTAGTCTTGCTTTTACAGATGACATTGGCGCTACAACTACTGAAATAAAGACTTATTTAGAAGGTATTTACAATGGAGATGACCCAATGAGTTTTGTGTTATTTGTAGGAGATGTACAGCAAATTCCTGCTTGGAATGGTAATGCAGGTAGCCATGTTACTGACCTTAGGTATTGTGAATATACTGGTGATAATTTACCTGAAGTTTACTACGGCAGATTTTCTGCGCAAAACACAACACAACTTCAACCTCAAATAGATAAAACATTGATGTATGAACAATTCACAATGGCTGATCCTTCCTATTTATCAGAAGTATTCTTAGTTGCAGGTGATGATTCATCACACGAAATGACACATGGTAACGGTCAAATAACATATGGTGATAATTACTATTTTAATACCTCAAACAATGTTAATGCTCATACCTATCTACAACCTCTTGATAATAATGCTGTAAGTACAATAATAATCAATGATATGAATGCTGGTTTAGCTTTTGCAAACTATACCGCACATTGTGGTCCAAGTGGTTGGGCTTCCCCTAGTTTTGACACGGCTGATATAAATTCTTTAACAAACGATGAAAAATATGGTCTTTGGATAGGGAATTGTTGTTTATCTGTAAAATTTGATGAAAATGAGTGTTTTGGTGAAGCTGCATTAAGAAAAGAAAATGGAGGTGCAATTGGTGATATTGGAGGTTCAAACAATACACTTTGGGATGAAGATTATTGGTGGGGCGTTGGCTTAACAAGTAGTGTTGTTGCTAATCCTACTTATGAAGATAGCGGTAGAGGTGCCTATGATGGTGTTTGGCATAATCTTGCTAATGAAGCTACAGATATAAGCACTTGGTTTCCTGCGCAAGGTCAAATTCAAGTATGTGGAAATTTAGCTGTAGAGGCTTCTCCTTCAGGCAGTAAGGAATACTATTGGGAAATATATCACCTAATGGGTGACCCATCTGTAATAAACTATATTGGAACTCCACAAACAATGACTGTTACACCAAACCCTGCAGCTCTTATGCTAGGCATGACAAGTTTAGATGTATCATCTGCTCCCTATGCTTATGTGGCACTCTCTCAAGATGGTATATTAATCGCAGCAGCAATGTCTGATAATGCAGGTAATGCAAATTTATCTTTTGAAGGTGATGCACTATCTGTTGGTGATGCTGATTTAGTAGTAACTTGCCAAAACAAAATACCTTATATCGGAACAATTGCGGTATCTCCAGCAGACGAACCTTATGTTGTATTAAATTCTTATACAACTAGCACAGCACCAAACTTTGGAGAAACAATCGGTCTAAATGTAGCCCTAGAAAATGTAGCAGTAAGTGGTAGTGGATATGATGCTAATGAGGTAATCGCAACTTTAAGTACAACTGATACTTATGTTACTATAAATGATGCTACTGAAAATTATGGAACAATTCTAGCTGGAGAAATCATAAGTATAGATAATGCTTTTGAAGTGAGTATTGCAGATAATGTTCCAGATCAACATAGTATTATTTTTGATTTAACTATTATAGATAATGATAGCCATGTTTGGAATACTACTTTAACTATTCTTACAAATGCGCCTGAATTCTCAATTGGAGATCTTACTATTGATGATAGTGCAACTGGAAATAATGATAGTGTCTTAGATCCTGGAGAAACAGCTGATATTACTATACAAACTACAAATATTGGTCATGCTGACATCACAAATGTGATTTCTGTAATTTCCTCAAATTTACCCGAGTTAACTATTAATACAGCAACGGCACCAACAACAAGTTTAGCAATAGGAGTGACAAATGATTTTATATTTAATGTAACAGCAGATGCAAGTGTTGGAGCTGGAACTTCAACTATTATTACAAATAATATAACCGGCGGAGCCACTAACCAATATTCAGCTCAAAAAGAGTTTACTATTATTATTGGTTTTATTCCAGAATATTGTGCATCTAATGCAACAAACACGGTAGATTCTGAAATACAAGAAGTACAATTTGGTAGTGTTACTAACAATACAGCCAATGCTTGTGCAACCTACTCTGATTTTACTGATGATGAAAGTTTAACCGATACTTTTGTGGTGGGTTCTACAAATGATATTAAGTTTTATCTCGGTGATTGTGATGGAGGTTCTTCTTATGCAAAAGCAGGAAAAGTATATATTGATTGGAATTATGATGGTGATTTTGAAGACACAGATGAAATGGTTTTTGAAAGTGCCATATTTGACAATCCCGAAGATGGATTAGCAGAAGGTACCTTTACAGTGCCAGAAGGCATTGCCACTGGAGCAAAATTTATGAGAATTGTGGTTAGTGAAGATGAAAGCAATATTAATCCTTGTGGCACTTATACTTATGGTGAAACAGAAGATTATAAAATTTATGTTAGTAATCCTATTGGAATTTCTGAGAATGAACTTTTGAATATTCGTATTTATCCAAACCCTAGCAATGGCACATTTACTATTGATATGAGAAGGCTTGAATCCATAAATGAAATTCAAATTGAATTGTTCACTATTAAAGGACAACTACTTTATCAAAAAGAAACTTCAGAAGCATTTTTTAATATCAATACAAATGAAGCATCAGGTATCTATTTCCTAAGACTAACCTCTGGAAACCAAGTGATGAATAGGAAAGTGATTATTTCAAGATAACTTACATTAAACTCAAGTTATAAATAAGAAAGGCTATCTGAAAAGGTAGCCTTTGTCTTTAATATTTAATAGCCCAAATTTAGATTGTGATTTATATTTATTACTTGAGTGTAAACTATCAACATTATAAACCTGAGTGCGAGCTAAGGTTAATAATTAGTAATTCTTAATATTGATGCACTAATAACTTGCACATGGTATTCTCTAGCAGAATAATCAACACCTGCAGTTTGAGAGACACCACCACTAAAAATATTAAACACACTATTATCACAAGTACATTTTAATAATAATCCATCAAAAGTCATAGCAGTACAAGCTGAAACATCTAAGTGTGGACATGCTCTTTCATAAGCAATATAGTTTCCTCCCTTATTATATATCAATATTCCTTTTATTCCATAACCAGAAGAAGTTGGTGTGTATGCCCAAGTATTAGGAATCATTAAGCCTGAATAAGATGGCAAATTTAAATCAATAGTTACATTAACCTGCGTATCTGGAAGTATATCATTTGGTGCTGGATTTTCACAGGATAAAAATCCCAAAAAAAGTAGTATATAAATAAGGTTTCTCATTCCTAATTAATTTATTCATTTAACGCAAGTTAGTATTATTTCGTATAATTTATGTAAATTTGTATTCTAAATCTCATCCATGCTTATTTGGAATGGGATTTTTGTAATTATAGGAAAATAAAGACGTCTTAATTGCGTCATAATGATAGTGAATTATGAATAACGTATCATACTACACCGTAGAAGGTTTAAAAAAACTAAAGGAAGAACTCAGTTATTTAGAACGTGAAGCGCGCCCACGTGTCACCCAAGCCATTGCAGATGCAAGAGATAAAGGTGACTTGAGTGAAAATGCAGAATACCATGCTGCCAAAGAAGAGCAGTCCATGTTAGAGTTTAAAATTATTCAATTAAAAAATACTGTAGCTAGTGCTCGTATCATTGATGAATCACAATTAGATCAATCAAAAGCATTAATACATTCTATTGTAAAAATGAAAAATCTCACTTTAAATAAAGAGATGACATTTACACTTGTTGCTGATAGTGAAGCTAATTTAGCCTCTGGAAAAATATCAGTAGAATCTCCAATTGGTAAGGGAATTTTAGGAAAAGAAGTAGGTGATATTGCAGAAATTAAAGTTCCAAATGGCATTTTAAAACTCGAAATATTAGAAATATCACGTTAGTCTCGACTCCACTCGGCCACCAATTGACTCAATTTAGCTATCAATAAACTAAAAATTATGCCAAGTATATTTACAAGAATAATAGCTGGTGAGATACCAAGTTACAAAATAGCTGAAGATGCTAATTTTTTTGCCTTTCTTGATATCAATCCTAATGCAAAAGGGCATACCTTAGTTGTCCCCAAAAAAGAAATCAATAAACTTTTTGATTTAGATTCGCAAACCTATATTGAATTAATGCAATTCTCTCGTAGAGTGGCAATCGCTTTAGAAAAAAGTATTCTATGCAAACGAATCGGAATGAGTGTAATTGGATTAGAAGTTCCACATGTTCATGTACACTTAATTCCTCTAAATGATATGAAAGATGCCGCTTTTGAATCAAAAGTTAGTCTAACCTCAGATGAATTTATTGCTATTGCTGAAAAAATTAAAGCAAATTTTATTTAGGTAGTTTTATACAAAAAGTAGTCCCTTTTTTAATTTCAGATTTCTCTACATAGATTTTTCCATGATGAAAATCTCCAATAATACGTTTAGATAGCGACAAACCTAGACCCCAACCTCGTTTTTTGGTTGTAAAACCAGGTTCAAATATTCTTTTATACATATTTTTAGGAAGTCCCTTTCCAGTATCTGATACTTTAATTGAAACATGAGTAGTATTTTCTTGAATACTTAAAACAATCTTACCTCTTCCATACATTGCATCAATAGCATTCTTTATCAAATTTTCAATAACCCAACCAAAAAGTTCAGAGTTAACATTAATCATTATCTTATCTTTTGAAGTCTTAAACTTAAAATAAATTTTAATAGAACTTCTTGATTCTAAATAAGTAAAAACTTTTTTAGAAATCTCCACAATATTTTGTGTTTTTAATGGCGTATCTGAACCTATTTTAGAAAAACGATTAGCAATAACCTCTAATCGCTGTACGTCTTTTTCTATTTCATCAGCAATATCAACCATGGTAGCATCTTCCCTTAAAATAGCAACCCAACCTAATAATGATGTTAAAGGAGTTCCTATCTGATGTGCTGTTTCTTTAGCCATTCCAGTCCAAAGTTTGTTTTGTACAGCGACCTTATTCGATGTAGAAAATAAATAAATTACAATAGAAAAAAACACCAATATTAATAACAAACCTAATGGATAATACTTAAGACTTGTTAATATTTCAGAATCTTTATAGTAGATAAATATTTTTTCTGATTTAGGAAATTGAATAATCAAAGGTTTATTTTGCAACTTCATTATTGATAATTGCTCCTGTAAATACTCCGAATCTTTTTCTTTTAACTTATCTAAATTAAGAGATTCAATAATTTTTCCAGTAGCATCAGTTCTAATCATCGGAATATTATGATTACTATTCATAATCTGTATTTCGAGAGACATATCCGAATTTACATTTGCATCACTTAATCTCTGAATAGCTGAAGCTAAAACCTCTACTTTAATTCTTTCCTCATCTTTATATTGTTGAAAAAATGTATAGGTATTCCACAATATCAAGCTAACTATAAATACAGTAGCAATAATAATTCCCCAACGGATTATATTTTTATAATTTTGATGTGTCAAATAACTAAGGTTTTACAAAACAAATATACAGTTTAATCATCAATACCTCTTTTTAATATGAGAGTTCACATAGAAAAATGGGAATATTTTAAATTGTTAATTAGTTTTTTACAATTCTTAAACTAAAAACAAAACAGGATAGTATATTTGCCCCTATAAAAATAATTTGAACATGGACGTAACAGGACGTATTAAAAAAATTGAAGAAACTAAAGAGTATGGCTCTAATGGTTTTAAAAAACGTGAAATCGTAATCACAACTGAGGATCAATATCCACAACATATTTTAATAGAATTTGTACAAGACAAATGTGCTTTATTGGATTCATATCAAGAAGGACAAGACGTGAAAATAGCTTTTAATTTACGTGGTCGTGAATGGGTAAACCCAGAAGGTGTAGCTAAATATTTCAATTCGTTAAACGGATGGCGTATAGAAGCTGCTCAATCTAGCACACCGCCACCAATGGCTCCACCTACTAACTTAGAACAAGTTGATCCTAATGCTACTAGTAACGAAGCAGATGATTTACCGTTTTAATTAAGAATACAGAATTTATCAAATGTTAAAATCAAGTTCTTAATTCTACACTTAGATTTTTTTAAAATTTAGCAATGTTTTTACTGGGTTCAGGGTTTGATTTTCCTCCCATTGAGTTAGCTTCAAAAGAAGGTATCTTAGCTATAGGAGGTGATTTGCATCCTAGTCGGTTATTTGCTGCATATCAAAAAGGGATTTTTCCTTGGTATAATGAAGGAGAACCTATTGTTTGGTACAGTCCAGATCCTAGAATGGTGCTATTTCCTAATAAAATTAAGATTACTAAAAGTATGCGTAAAATCTTACGAGATAGTACGTTTAAGGTAACTTTTAATCAAAATTTTGAACAAGTCATCAGACATTGTAAAACAGTTCAAAGAAAAGAACAAGAAGGCACTTGGATAACCGATGATTTAGAAAAATCAATGATCATACTACATAAAAATGCTATTGCAAAATCAGTTGAAGTGTGGCAAAATGATAAACTTGTGGGAGGTTTATACGGAATTGATTTAGGGAATCTTTTTTGTGGTGAAAGTATGTTTAGCCTCGTTAGTAATGCTTCAAAAATTGCTTATATAGCACTTGCACAAAAATTAGAAAAGGAAAACTATCCCATTATAGATTGTCAGGTTTATAATGATCACTTAGCCAGTTTGGGTGCTGAAGAAATATCTAGAGAACATTTTAAAAAATATTTACCTTAATAAGGGTAAATAAAACAAGGCTTAGCTGTGCAATTTTTTTAAATTATTGAAATTGTGTTTAGTAAATTGTATTTTGAAATTTATTTGTAATTTGGTGCTTGAAATTTTGAATTCTAGAATATATGAATATTCGTAATGCACAAAAAACAGTCGATGACTGGATTAATAAATATGGTGTTCGTTACTTTGATGAATTGACTAATATGGCAATTCTCACCGAAGAAGTTGGAGAAGTAGCCCGAATAATTTCTCGTCGTTATGGTGAGCAAAGTGAAAAAAAAAGTGATAAAAACAAAGACTTAGGTCAAGAATTAGCTGATGTTCTTTTTGTAGTACTTTGTTTAGCCAATCAAACTGGTATAGATTTACAACAGGCTTTTAAAAAAAACCTTTTAGCCAAGACAGAACGTGATCATGATAGACATCATAACAACAAAAAACTAAAAAATGAGTAAAAGAAGTATCCGAAAAGTTGCTCTCTGGCGTTTAGCATTACGTTTTGGCCTTATATTTGTAATCGTAGTAATACTTATTCAATTAATCTGGGAGCTTGTTTCATCAGGAAATTTAAATGCTATAACGGAGAGTTTTCAAAATAGTAAATGGATAGTTTATGCTATTTCAAAAGTTATACTCGGTGTTGTTTATGGATTTACCATGGCGTATTTTACCAAAAAAAATGCTAAAAAATAAGTGTGAGCATACTCTTAGATCATACAAATACTAAGGCCATCAATGGTACAATAACCATATCTGGTTCTAAAAGTGAATCGAATCGTTTATTGATTTTACAAAAACTTTTTCCATTTATCACAATAGAAAACCTTTCTAATTCTGATGATACATATTACCTCAAAAATGCTTTAAATAACACATCAAAAACAATAGATATTGGCCATGCTGGTACTGCTATGCGTTTTTTAACTGCTTATTTAACTACACAAGATACTAAAAACACAATACTCACCGGTTCCTCTAGAATGCAAGAACGACCTATAAAATTATTAGTGGATGCCTTACTTGATATTGGAGCTGACATCACCTATCTTAATAATGAAGGTTTTCCACCAGTAATAATAAAGGGAAAAAAGTTATTAAAAAATAAGGTTAGTATTAAAGGAAGTGTTAGTAGCCAATACACCTCTGCATTATTACTCATTGCACCTTCGTTGCAAAATGGATTAGAAATAAAGCTTAAAGGGCAAATTACTTCAGTTCCTTATATAAATATGACCTTATCACTACTCAAAAAAATTGGCGTTAAAATATCATTTATTGACAATAAAATACGGGTAAAAAGTTTAATAACCTCAAACTTACAAACTAAGGTTTTATCTATAGAGCCTGACTGGAGTAGCGCCTCTTATTTTTATAGTTTAGCAGCGTTGCAACCAAATACGAGTATCGAACTAATTGGTTTTAAAGAAAAAAGCTTACAAGGTGATCGTATTTTACCTGAAATTTATAAGCAACTTGGCGTAACTACTATCTTTAATAAAAAGAGTATTTGTATCAATTCAAATCAATTATCCATAGACTTTAAACCTATATTACTAGATCTTAAAGATACTCCTGACCTTGCCCAAACCATTGCTGTGACTTGTTTAGGACTGGGAATAAAATGCCATTTAACAGGTTTACATACCTTAAAAATTAAAGAAACAGATCGTTTAGTAGCATTAAAAAATGAATTTGAAAAATTAGGTGCAATAGTAAAAATTACAAATGATTCTTTTCAATTACTTAGCTCAAACAGAATTAGAAGAAACAGCACAGTCAAAACCTATAATGACCATCGTATGGCAATGGCTTTTGCTCCACTATCAGTAAAAGTTCCAATACAAATTGAAAATCAGGAAGTTGTTAGTAAATCATATCCTGATTTTTGGACCGATTTGAAGCATTTATTAGGTGAATCTTAAAAATAATATACTATTTACTTGACAACGCCTATCTTGGTATTGTATATTTGCAAGCTTTTTGAAAGCACTTTGTACTTTGCGTAAAGCATAAAGCGAGTATTATAAACCTAAAACCTATATATGAAATTATCACAATTCCATTTTGACTTACCACCTGAATTATTAGCTGAATATCCTGCAGAGCATCGTGATGAAGCGCGTTTGATGGTGATACATCGTGATACTGGTAAAATAGAACATAAGCTTTTTAAAGACTTAATAGACTATTTTGATGATGGAGATTTAATGTTGTTAAACAACACCAAAGTTTTCCCAGCACGATTAATTGGAGAAAAAGAAAAAACAGGAGCACGAATAGAAGTCTTTTTATTACGTGAACTGAATTCTGAAAATCGTTTATGGGATGTTTTAGTAGATCCAGCTCGTAAAATAAGAATAGGTAATAAGTTATTCTTTGGAGACGACGAGAGCTTAGTTGCTGAAGTAATTGATAATACAACCTCACGTGGTAGAACTTTACGTTTCCTATTTGATGGAGATCACGAGGAATTTGTAGCGAAATTAAAAGAATTAGGACAAACACCACTTCCTAAATATATAAAAAGAGAAGCTACACCCGAAGATACGGAACGTTATCAAACTATATATGCTAAACATGAAGGTGCCGTAGCAGCTCCAACAGCTGGTATGCATTTTTCTAAGCATTTAATGAAACGTTTAGAAATCAAAGGAATTGATTTTGCAGAACTAACTTTACACGTTGGTTTAGGTACTTTTAGCTCTGTTGAGGTAGAAGATCTTTCTAAACACAAAATGGATTCTGAAAAAATTATTGTTTCTAAAGAAGTTGCTGATAAAGTTAATGCTGTTAAAGATAGTAAACGCAAAGTTATTGCTATAGGAACTACAGTTATGCGTGCAATAGAAAGTTCTGTTTCGTCAAGTCGCAGATTAAATCCTGTAGAAAAATGGACTCATAAATTTATTTTTCCGCCTCATGATTTTAGTATTGCCGATGCTATGGTTACCAATTTTCATACGCCAAAATCTACCCTAATGATGATGACTGCTGCTTTTTGTGGTTATGATTTATTGATGGAGGCATACAAAGAAGCTATTAAGGAAAAATATAAATTCTTTTCTTATGGAGATGCCATGTTAATCATATAAGGTCTATTGGCTATCAAAAAATAAAAAACCCGCTCAAAAATTGAGCGGGTTTTTTTATACTATTTTGTAGTCTTGTTTATGCTAAAGATACACGTTTAAAACCAACAACAGCTACATCACCATAAGTCTTAATATAATCAGCAACACTTTGTTTTGCATCTTTAATAAAGTCTTGATCTAACAAACATTGTTCTTGATCTAATGTGGTATTATCAGAAATAAATCGTTCCATTTTTCCTGGAAGTATTCTATCCCAAATTTGTTCTGGTTTTCCTTCAGCTTTTAATTCTGCTTTAGCATCTTCTTCAGCTTTTGCAATAACCACGTCTGTTAATTGAGCCATAGAGATATACTGAGGAACATTTTTTAGTGTTTTCCCTAATCTACCTAATTCTATATTATCTTTCTCAATAGCAGCAATTCTAGCTTCAGTTTCAGCTATAACAAAATCTTGATCAAAATCTTTATAAGATAATGTGGTTGCACCCATTGAAGCAACTTGCATAGCAACATCTTTAGTTAACTCTACTGCTTTATCAACTACTGCTGATAAACCAACAACCGCTGCAATTTTGTTACCAACATGAATATAAGAACCTACATAAGGAGCTTCTATTCTTTCAAAACCACCTATTTCAAGTTTCTCACCGATAACTCCTGTTTGCTCAATTATCTTTTCAGCAACAGTAATACCCTTATCATACTCAGCAGCCATAAAAGCTTCCTTATCTGATGCATTTAAAGCGATATCAGCAAATTTATGAGCCATAGCAACATAATCGTCATTCTTAGCTACAAAGTCTGTTTCACAGTTTAATGAAATCACCACTCCTACTGTATTATCAGCATTTATTTTTGCTATTGCAGCTCCTTCAGATGATTCTCTGTCAGCTCTTTTTGCAGCAACTTTTTGTCCTTTTTTACGTAATACTGTAATTGCTTTATCAAAATCTCCTTCTGATTCGACCAATGCATTTTTACAATCCATCATTCCAGCACCTGTCATTTTACGTAATTTACTTACCTCAGCGGCAGATATTTTTACCATTTTATATTTGTATTTTGGTATTAGTAACTTTTATTTTTTTTTGTCTTCAGCTGGCTTTTTTTCTACAACAGCTTCTGTTTTTTTAACTGGCTTTTCAGCTGGTTTTTCATCCTTAGCCTTTTCAGCTACTTTCTTTTCTTTTCCTGCTTTTCTTTCAGCTAGTCCTTCTGCAATTGCTGCAGTCAAATGAGTCAAAACTTTTTCAATAGATTTTGAAGCATCATCATTTGAAGGAATCACATAATCGATAGGTCTAGGATCTGAATTGGTATCAACCATTGCAAAAATTGGAATATTCAATTTTGAAGCTTCCGCAACAGCAATGTGTTCTTTTTTAACATCAACTACAATAATTGCACCTGGCAAACGAGTCATATCAGAAATAGAACCTAAGTTTTTTTCTAATTTAGCTCTTTGACGATCTATTTGTAATTGTTCTCTTTTTGATAAAGCAGCAAAAGAACCGTCTTGTTTCATACGATCTATATTTGACATCTTTTTTACCGCCTTACGAATAGTTTGAAAGTTAGTTAACATTCCGCCTGGCCATCTTTCTGTGATATAAGGCATGTTTACGCTTTCAGCATTAGTTGCTATAATTTCTTTAGCTTGCTTTTTAGTTGCCACATACATTACACGACGTCCTGAAGCAGCTATCTTTTTCAAAGCAGCTGCAGCTTCTTCCATTTTTGCAACTGTTTTATACAAGTCAATAATATGTACACCATTTCGTTCTGAATATACATATGAAACCATATTTGGATTCCATTTACGTGTCAAGTGACCAAAGTGTACACCTGCATCGATTAGTTCTTTAATGTCAATATTTGCCATTTTAAAAAATTTGATTTACGTTCCGTTGAGTTAGCAATAATGAAGTAGCGATATTTTATCGGTCAACAGTATTTGGATGCTAAATAAAATTCAACAATAACTGATTAATAATATATAATTAAGATTAAATTGATCCTCTCGATTTACGATTTATTCGATTGAAAAAAACCGTAAATCAAAATTATCAAAAATTAGATTAACGTTTAGAGAATTGGTATTTCTTACGTGCTTTTTTCTGACCAAATTTCTTACGTTCTACCATACGTGGATCACGCATTAATAAACCTTCTGGTTTTAAGATTAATCTATATTCTGGATCAATCTCAGTTAAAGCCTTAGAAATTGCCAAACGAATAGCTTCCGCTTGACCTTTTACTCCACCACCTTTTACTGTCGCCATAATATCATAAACGCCTACATTATCAGTTAATGTAAAGGGTTGCATAACTTTATATTGTAGTGTAGGAACAGTAAAATAAGTATTCAATTCCTTTTTATTAATAATGATTTCACCTTTTCCCTCTTTGAGGAAAACACGTGCAATAGCCTTTTTTCTACGGCCTGTTTTGTGTATAATTTCCATATTATCTCAAATCGTTTAGGTTACATTCTTTTGGTTTTTGTGCTTCTTGATTGTGTTCAGCACCTACATATACATATAGATTTCTAAACAATGCACTACCTAATTTGTTTTTAGGTAACATTCCTTTTACAGCTTTTTCAATTAAGCGAGTTGGATCTTTGTCAAACATCTCGCGTGCTGATAGGAAGCGTTGTCCTCCTGGATATCCTGTATGACGAACATAAGATTTGTCAGTCCATTTTTTTCCAGTTAATACGATTTTTTCTGCGTTGATGATGACAATGTTGTCACCACAATCTACATGCGGTGTGTAATTGGGTTTGTACTTACCTCTCAAAAGCATTGCTACTTTTGAAGCTAAACGGCCCAATTTTTGCCCGTCCGCATCAACCAACAACCATTCTTTGTTAACGGTGTTCTTGTTAGCCGATACTGTTTTGTAACTCAATGTATTCACTACTATTGGTTTTTTGTGTTAAATTAATAAATTTGTTAATCGTCTCTTTTTCAGAAAAGAGTGTGCAAAAGTAACAATTATTCTACAATAAAAAAAGCACAATCAAAATAAAAATTGATTGTGCTTTTAAGTTGTAAAATGTTTTACCTTAGTCTAATGCAGGAATTCTAAGAACTTGACCTGGATAGATTAAATCTGGACTCTTAAGCATTGGTTTGTTTGCTTCAAAAATTACAGGATACTTCATAGCATCACTATAGTATTTTTTAGCAATTTTACTTAATGAATCACCACTAACAACTGTATGAAATTGTGCTTGTGGCTCTTCTATTGCAACAGTCATTCTATCGTCAACATTTGCAATACCTTCTGTGTTTCCTAGTACTAAAACTACTTTTTCACGTGTTTCTTGAGATTCAGCTTCACCCCAAACAATGGCAGTGTCACCTTCTACTTCAACATTTAAATCACGTACTTCAAATCCTAGTGTTTCAACAGCATTAGACAAAGCATTGGCTTTATCCGTTACTTCTTCTTCTGTTGTTTTTCCAATTCCAAAAACTTTGGCTCCGGCATTTTTAATAAATGAAAATAATCCCATAATATAATTTTTTAGGTTAAATAATTAAAGTGTAAAGATGCGGTTAATATTATAGATAACAAAATTTGAGCAAAAAATATCAAGCAATTGTATGTTTTATGCATCTTGTTTTTCCGTAAACCATATAATATTACCAATTATTTTCCTCAATACTGACCTCTTTCTAAAAAATAATTGACCCACATTCTAATTTTTATTGACATAATGAATATTAATACAGGAATTTTTTTATTTTTGTTGTTAACTGCTTGATGCCCATGTATTTCACACATAGCTTTATCAGCATTTTTTGACAATAAAGTAAGATGAATACTTGTAATTTAATAAGGAAAACTATAAACTATTATAAGGTTTGTTGGTTTCCCTTGAAAGAAAACCGCCTAAGACAATAAAATCCTTATTATTTAAATACATTGCGCTTACATCTAGCCATCTAACATTATCAAGAACTTTGGCATCTTTCTTGTTTGATAAAAATAGAATAACTCGAGCTATGGTGCTTTTCTTAAAATATTTGATAATATTCTAAGTAATTAATACTATCGCACGAAGTAAAAACAACTATTCGTAACATTTATATAATAATAACCCGTTGTGCATTTAGATAATGCTAACTTTTAAATTATTAATATTT
>JAOZLL010000086.1 GCA_029934835.1 Flavobacteriaceae bacterium
CCAGGTAAAGTACGTTTTAAGATCTTATAAACCGCTGTATCCATAGAATGAACATACTCGGATAAATTGCTTAACGAATCGGTAATAAACGAAAAATTAGCTCGTTCTATTTTTACTCCTTTAAGTTGGGCTAGTTTTTTTAAGGCTTTAGGGTTGTTTAAATCACACCCCAAACTATAAACCGTATCGGTTGGGAAAATAACTAAGCCACCATTACGTAATATTGCTACTACTTCTTGAACAGTTTTTTCGTTTGGATTTTCATTATATAGTTTTAGAAATTCTGCCATATTATCCTTTAAATACTTAATTGATGTTTTTATACCAATTATCTATTTTGTAAAAATACAAATATAAAGTAGGATAGACTTAAAAATAATTAAATAGGCTTGTTTACTTCTTTTTCTTTCGCTTTTTTTTTGAATTAAACTCTTTTAACCTTTCAATCAGTTCTTCTAGATTAATTTCTTCATTAGCAGGAATAAAAAGCTCTTCGCTATGCGTTAAGGTTCTATCGGTGTAGTAATAGACTAAATTAATTCCATAAAATGGATCAGTAATAATCTTAACTCTCGACAAACCAGATAGTAAAAAATCCCAATTATGAAAAAACCCATTTATATAAGCATATTTTGCTCCAATTAATATATGCCCATCTGCTTTGGAGTTTTTCATTTTATAATAATAGGGCATTCCAAAAGCAAAGATTGATAGAAATATAACTAAACCAATAAATACTAAAAACATAAATAATTTTCCCTCATCAATTACTAAAATAAAGATTCCGAATACAACTGCGGCTATTCCGGTTATTAAAAACAGAATAATTTTATTCTTACTTATTTCATGTTCAAATAGGTAGTTGGCATAGCTTTTCTTTTGAGTATCGGTCAATGTCCATTCTGCTAAAAGGTTTTCTCCTGTTATAAGTTTTTGTAGCTTTTTTTCTCTGCTTCTAAACATAAACCCTATTAATACTGAGGATAGAAAAAAGAAAAAAGACAGGAAAACTATTGCGGGATGAATGGAGACTAGTTCCATAAAAGCAATAATGATTATCAAGAGAAAGAAAGCAGCAGCATACCATAGCTTTTTTGTAATGCTACTTTGATTATTTTGAATCTGTATATCTGTATTGATTTTTGTAAAAACAGCTTGTGCATTTGCTGATTCTAATATGGCTTTTTGAGGAGCTTCAAGTGTACTTTTTAATCCATTAGTCTCAATCTTTTCTCCACATTTTGGGCAGAATTTTACATCCTTATTTAATTCTTCACCACAATTAGAACAGATTTTCATTTGTTTAAACTTTTATTTTAGTTAAATATTTAAAGCTTAATTTAACAGGAATTACTTACTGATATTTCGTATTTGATACCCTAAATTAAAAATAGAATTGAGCAATGTTGTCAAGTAATTATCAACTGGCGCAATCCATATTTTACCCGTTCCTGTAAATGTATTGACAATCCCTTCTCCAGAAATAATACTTGAAAAGATTCCTTTGGTTACTTTACTAACTTTTAAGTCAATCCCTGAACTTCGAGCAATTGCAAAAGCACCATCAACCACTAATTTACCATTATTAAGCTCAATTTCTTCTATAGGACCCGCAGAAGTAACAACCACTTTACCCGTACCAGCCACAACAGTTTGAAACCATTTTTCTCCTGAAAAAATTGCATTGATTGCTTTATTAGTAAACGAACCTATTTCTACTTCTATTTCTGAAGCTAAGTATGCACCTCTATCTAATATCCATTCTTCATTTTTTAAGTCTAGAATAGTATATTCACCAAAAGTAGGTTGTAAAAAAACAGTTCCCGAACCACGAATTACTGGTTTGACAATTTTTTCTCTTGTCAACATTGATTTAAACATACTACCAACACTAGGTATTTCTGATTCAAGTTCTAAATTACCATTCATATAATGCATGGCACCTGCTTCATATCTAAACGCATTGTTTTCTAGCTTAACTTCTACCAGGTTAAGGTGTTCTTTGTTAACTATTTTAAAGTTAATATCTCCAGCTTTTTCTTGTACTGGAGTAACAGTTTGAGTAACTTTTTTATGGGTTGCTGTACCACAATTACCACAAAATGTAGATTCTGACTTTAGCTTACTTCCACAATTTGAACAGTATTTTATTTCCACAATTTATCCTTTTTTATTCTACTGACTTCGATAGATATTAAAAAATATTTTACTTTTTTAAATTTCCTTTGAGATATCCGATCGATACTTTATTCTTTGATATAAAAAAACCCTTTCCTTCAAAATAATCATCTGATTTTAAATGAAGTATGATCCTCAGTTCTCCTCCATTCATCTCAGGATTTTTTATGGTAAATAAGTAAAAATCATCTTTTTTATTAGGGCTATATTGATCGAATAAAAATACTTCATCCGTAGGTTCAAAGTTCCCTAAGATTGGGATATCAATACTACTAGCATTAAATGTTGTCGCATATTCTGCATTAGCTTTTGTAACTGCTTCTTTTAATTTTCTATTATTGCCTTTGTACCCTGTATAAAGATTTTCAGACAACAATGTTGATACTTCCCAAGGGCCATCGGCTAATTCATACTCTTTACTATCATCTAACACAACAATAGCTACAACCGCTACAGAAATAAGGACTACAACTGCAACTGCCACTTTCCATAAAATACTTAAACAACCTCTTTTTTTCTTGGTTTTTGGGATAGGTTGCTGCACGGCTTTAGAATCAATTTTTTCCTTTACAACAGGTTTTGGATCAGGTTTTTTCTCAGGTACTACCTCAGTTGTTTTCTCAGGTTGCTTTTTAATAGATTTTTGGGGTTTGGGTGTTATTTCTTTACTAACTTTATCTTTTGGTGTACCGCAATGTGAACAAAATTTTTCATCTGTTTCATATTCTTTCCCACAGTTTATACATTTCTTTTTTTGAGGTTGGGGCTTTGGTTCTGATTTTAGCTTAGTAATTTCTGGAGGTTTTACAATCTTATGACCACACTCCATACAAAAATTAGTTTCTTCTGTAAGTACTGCTTTACAATTTGGACAAACAACTTGTTTGTCATCTATTTTTGGTTGAGTTATTTCTTTTTTAGGGGTAGGTTTAACGGTTATATCTGCCTTTTCATTGGTTGTTTCCGTTATTTTAGGTGCTTTTATAGTATCCTGTTTGTTTTCCTTAAGTAATGGAACTTTAAACTTAATTCTGTTTGTACATGATTTGTTGGCACACTTAGTACTAATAATTTTCCCTCTATAAGGTTCTAATTTTTCTTCCTTAATAGTTTTAGATGTATTACATACTTTACAGGTGACTTTCATGAGTGTATTGTTTAACCGCAAACAAGCGGATATGAAAAGCATTAAAAATTACTCTATGGTGTGTTGAGTTCATCAAAATTTAAGGCTTTTATAAATATTTTTTTCTAAATTGGCACTAGCAGAATTGCTCTCAATGACTACCTTACTATGTTCAAAATAGAAATAAAAGGTGTTCTTTTGTGCATATATAAACAGTTCGTGTTTAATATATGTATCATCAGTTTTACCTGTATATTTCATATTAGAAAAGGATATTTCTTATATAGTCAAATACAACTTTTTCTACAGCCTCAGAATCTTTAATATAAGTAACAACTTTAAGGTCTTTTATTTCCACAATTAGAACAAAATTTTGTGTCACAATTTTCTCCACAACTACATTTCCATGTGTAATCATTAGTCTGACTTTCTACTTCTTCGGCACTACTCTTAATCTCAGGACACTTTAAGAAATCCTCAATATTTGTAACTAATTGTAATCCACTAATCGTATTTAATTGTATGTTTTCACCGTCAAACATAAATGACATCAAATTATGTATTCCTGCAGAAACACCTAATCTTCCAACTGTTAGTAAAGAAGCATCTTTTTGAATTGTAAATGTTTCATACATAATCAAGTTTTCCAATATCAGGAAATTTCTTGCAATAAATTCAAAATCTTCGTTAAGTCTATATCCATTTTTTTCAATTACTACTTTTTTCTCAACTAAACTTTTAATTATAGGACCTAAACTATTATTATCGGGAATAACAAAATTGTAATTTTTGACTAAAACCTGAGCTAAGCCATTTTTGAAACCAAATTCCAAGGCTTTACTCCAGTCTGATTTTGAAACATTAATACTAGGTTCTGGCATCTCTGAATACTCTTGTAAAAATCTTTTTCGATATGCATCGATTAAGAAAAGGAGTAGGATCATTTCATCTGGAGTTAAAACCAAAGATATATTTGATGAGCTTATCTTAGACATTCCGATAAATTCAGATACATCAACGAGAACATCTCTAAAATCATCAGGCAAAGAGAAATTAAATTCACCATTATCATTTTCTGCAAGAACAATTTTATCTCTGTTTTTATATGAATATTTTTCTATAACACAATATGCATTTTCTATTAGTAATCTGGTAGATTGCTTAGTATTTACAAGTACTGTCAAGATATCCTGTGCTTCTTGAGTACATTTATTTCCCTGCAAAATGCCTTTATCTGTAAGACTTGTTTTTTCACTTCCATCAGGTTTATCATCTATGTTTGCAAAAATACTTATAGCTGTTGCATCTTTGTATTCAGCTGCAAAATATCCTATTTCTTTTCTTGTTAGTTTCATATATTACCTACTATTTTATAATCCTAATGATGGTTTTATTCCCATTTCGTTTAATGTAGAACTAGCTCCTTTTATAGCTGATTGTGTAAATTGTTTTGATATTTTTCCGTTTGCAAATTTTATAGCATTTTTGCCTGATATGGTTTTGCTTATCCACTTACCAGCAGACTTTATTGTAACAGTAGCAGTTCCATCTTTATTAAAAATCATTTTCTTCATGTCATTTCCATATCCTGGACCAGCTAATCTACCCGTTCCTTCATTTACACCAGCAGTAAATACACCTTTTATAAAACCATCAACTGCACCTTTTTTACCATCTGTTATGGCTCCTCCTAATGTTTCACCCACTATTGTTGTACCAGCTTTTAGATATGGATTATCGATAAAATCAGTTGCAGCGTCAGCTCCACCTGTAACTAAACCACTTGCTAACGAAGACCCACTTACACCTTTAGTAGCCATCGTGGATGCAACACTTTTTGTAATTTTGTATCCTGCTCTTATACCTCTTCCCATTGGCCCTGTAGCATTAGCTAGACCATCTATTGCCGTATCAGCAGCAATCAAAGTCATTTTTGCGGCTGTTTCAGCTATAGCCAATTTCTTGTCATAACTGTTCCACGAATCAGCTTCTGCCTGACTCATTTTTATGTTTTTACGTAAAACATTTCTTAATTCGTCTGGGGTTGTATTATATTTTTTACAAAGCTTATTTATATATTTTTCTCTTCTTATCTTTTCTTTTTCAATTTCTTTTAATTTTTGTAGAGCCTTTTCTCTTTCTTCTTGTTGTTTTTGAATTTCTAACTGTCTTTTTGCCTCAACCGCGGCTAAAGCTTCTGCTTTTAAACGCTCTTCTTCTTTTATGCGCTCATCTTCTAGCCTCTTTTGTTCCTCATCTTCTACTCTTAAATCATCGTCATCATCAGTTTCATCATCTGTATTATCAGATTCTTCTTCACCAGTTTCATCACCTTTATTTTCAGATTTAATCTCTTCATCTTCATTACCTTCTCCCACTTCAGTTTCTTCATCGGACTCAATATCAATCTCTTCATCTGTTATCTCATCATCTATTAGTGGCTCATTAGGTGTCATACCCGATGTCATTACTCCAACAATTACTGCAATTACGCCTCCAACAACAGCAACAGCTGAGTTATAGCCTGCTGTTTCTTCACAATCTCCTGGACTGGAACAATCATGTGCAAAAGCAACCCAATCATACATAAAAAGTATGAACAGAATAAAGTACTTGTTATTGATAATTCTTTTCATATGTTTAAAATCTATTTTTCATTGGTAACATATGCTGTTCGCAATTAATCATTCCTTTTTTAGTCGAGTTCTTTATAGTTCTTTTCATAAAAACGTTTAACTCCATAGCCTAATACAATACCCCATAAACCGTGACCTACAAGACCTGTCATTAAAAAACCAGGGTCTTCTAATCGTACAGCTAAGAAATGAGGATATACCCACATCATTAATCCTTGTAAAATCATAGACCAAATAAAACCTTTAAGCATACCTCCTTTTGGAACTAATAAGGCGAACATCATTCCGAAACTTATTCCATTCCAAAAATGATAAGTCCAGCCAGCTGCTATAGCCAGCGAAGCTGTCTGCTCAAGACCTGTAATGAGTTCTCCAAAAATAGGCATTGCCCGATAAGGATTAAAATCAAATCTAAATATTAATTTCAGTAAAGGTCTTATTGCATCATAAAATAACGTAGCAATTAATCCCCATTTACCACCTTGAATGATTAAATTGTTATAGAAATGAAACTTCTCTATATTTTTATAAAAAAGAGCAAATGCTACTACAATAATAGCTGTTGGAAATACAACAAATGAAACAGTAAAAGTCATGGGTATTTTGCCTAAACCCCATAGAGTAATGGCTAAACCTGACGTGCTAGTTAACAAAAGACCAACGATAATTTGAGTTAAAGTCAATTTATTATTCATTTTAATTGATTTAAGTTAATTTTCCCCTTTTTAGGTATTAACACCAAATAACCACAGATCAGTGAAACTAATACAATAAATTGTTCCTTTACTGCTACTGAACTTACTCGATGTTGTAGGGTTATTATAAATGATAGTATTATAGGTATTAAAAAAGCAAAAAGATAACGTGTTATTTTTGGAAATTTATCACGTTTATCAAAGAAATCTTTAAGTTTTATTTGAATTTGGATATAATATTCGGTAGTAACATACGTAAAAAGGCCTATAACGGCTGGAAATGATCTTTGCCCAATGATACCAGTTGTTGAGCCTGTTGTAAAATGACTACCTGCCCAAAGAATTGTAAAAATAAGTGTAGCTACTAACGGATTTAAAAAAAATCTAAAATCTTCAGGTATTTTGGGTCTAAATTGATTGAAAAATTTAAAAATTACTTTCCTAAATAAAAAAATAAAAGCCATAAAAATAAGTGGACCTAACAACATTTTAAAGGCAACCATGGCAGAACAAAGGTACATTCCTATGGTCATCGTATCATGACCTGAACAATTCCCTGGATTAATTACAAATTTAAATAAATTGGGAAAAAAACCTAAGAGCCAAAAAACTCTTGAAACAAGTATACCAGCTACAAATACGACAATAATCTTAACAATAGGGTTTTTCATTTGTTGGTTAGCTTTATGACCAAGATCAAATTAATTTCTTGATTACTTAAAAAAATTGAATGTTCCCTTATAAAATAAAAACAAAGTTAGGTTTTTTTTCATAATAAGTCAATAGAACAATTGTATAATTTTTACAATATATTAAGGTACATAAACTTTTAACCTCAGTTTATATTTTGAATAATATTAACCCGTTGTGCATTTAGATAATGCTAACTTTTAAATTATTAATATTTCT
>JAOZLL010000008.1:0-16919 GCA_029934835.1 Flavobacteriaceae bacterium
ATTTAACTGAAAAAAACTTAATTAAAGCATCCGAGGTAGATGCTCGATCGGCTATCAAATTTTTGTTTAATAAATAAGAATCCGATACAAACGAAATTCAACAGAATTAAACATCCATTCCAAAAGACTTTAGCATTTAAGGTGACATAATAAATCCTTTGCGACTCTGTGTCTTAGCGGTAAAACTTTTAAAACATGAAAGATAAAATAAAACAACTCCAAGAAAAACTTCAAGAAGCTTATTTAGGAGGAGGACAAGTTCGTATTGATAAACAACATGCTAAGGGGCAATTAACAGCTCGTGAAAGAGTAAGTTATTTGTTAGATGATGGTTCTTTTGAGGAAATTGGAGCATTAGTCACGCACCGAACTACTGATTTTGGAATGGACAAACAGGTTTTTTATGGAGATGGTGTAGTTACAGGATACGGAACAATAAATGAGAGATTGGTCTACGTTTTCGCTCAAGATTTTACGGTATTTGGAGGTTCACTTTCAGAAACTCATGCCGAAAAAATCTGTAAAATTATGGATATGGCTGTGAATGTTGGTGCTCCAGTAATTGGGTTGAATGATTCTGGTGGTGCTCGAATTCAAGAAGGTGTTCGATCTTTAGGAGGTTATGCTGATATATTTTATCGTAATGTACAATCATCAGGAGTAGTGCCACAAATTTCTGCGATTATGGGACCATGTGCCGGAGGAGCTGTTTATTCACCTGCCATGACCGATTTTACCATTATGGTAGAACAGACGAGTTATATGTTTGTTACCGGTCCAAATGTGGTAAAAACAGTTACAAATGAAACCGTAACTTCAGAGGAATTAGGAGGTGCTCATACACATGCGAGTAAATCGGGAGTAACTCATTTAACTGCATCCAATGACATTGGAGCCTTAGAATCTATTAAAAAACTATTGAGTTATATACCACAAAATAATCGAGAATTAACTCCGACAATCTCCTATACTTTAGGAGATGAAGTGCGAAAAGAACTAGAATCAATACTTCCGGAAAGTGCTAATCAACCTTATGATATGAAGTCTGTTATTTGTGGGATAGTTGACGAAGAATCATTCTTTGAAATTCATAAGGAGTATGCGGATAATATTATAGTTGGTTTTGCGCGATTAGCTGGAAAAAGTATTGGTATCATTGCAAATCAACCTATGAGTTTAGCAGGTGTTTTAGATGTTGATTCCTCTAAAAAAGCAGCTCGTTTTGTACGTTTCTGCGATAGTTTTAATATTCCATTATTAGTTTTAGAGGATGTACCAGGTTTTTTACCAGGGACTGATCAAGAATGGAATGGTATTATTGTAAATGGTGCAAAATTATTGTATGCCTTTAGTGAAGCAACCGTACCTAGAATAACGGTAATTACTCGTAAAGCTTATGGAGGAGCTTATGATGTGATGAACTCCAAACATATTGGTGCTGATATGAATTTTGCATGGCCAAGTGCTGAGATTGCAGTAATGGGAGCAAAAGGAGCTAGTAAAATCATATTTAGAAAAGATATTTTAAAATCTGATAATCCAGAAGCTAAGCTCAAAGAAAAAGAACAAGAATATGCTGATAAATTTGCCAATCCATATAGTGCAGTTGAACGTGGTTTTATTGATGAAGTAATTTATCCAAAAAATACACGACGTAAATTAATAAAAGCTTTTGCTATGCTTGAAGGAAAAGAGATAAATAAGCCAAAGAGAAAACATGGAAATATTCCTCTATAAATTTTTTGAAAAAGAGTATTAATTAAGTCTAATATTTCCTAAATTCGCATTTCAAAAAATTATAATAGATTAAGAATATTCGGGATGTAGCGCAGTCCGGTAGCGTACTTGCATGGGGTGCAAGGGGTCGCAAGTTCAAATCTTGTCATCCCGACAATGTTTTAAACCATCTGTTATTTGACAGGTGGTTTTTTATTGTTATAAATTCATTAAACCCTTATTCTTACTCAAACACAGATGACCACCTCCGTAATCACGGATTTATTTTAACAGAAAAGGATTGGATACTCTCTCCTGCTTACGACATCAATCCATCAATAGACAAAGACGGTTTAGCCCTAAATATTGATATGAATGACAATGACTTAGACTACGACTTAGCAAAAAGTGTTGGTGAGTTCTTTAGATTAAACAACGATCAAATGAACGAAATAATTGAAGAAGTCTTAACCGCAATAACAACTTGGAAAAAAGTAGCAATAGAAATTGGTATTTCAAAAAAGGAACAAGAGCTAATGGTTAGGGCATTTAATATTTAAATATACTAAAAAATACAAATAATATATATTTTGAATAATAATACAATGAAATATATTTGGACATTTAAATAACTAGAACAAGCCTTCTAAAGGTTTATTCTTTATACCAATTTTTGTTGGATCAAAATTCAATTTGTTTTGTAACAAACTGGCATAAATACTTCTAAAATCAATATCATGAATCAAGTCACCATTATCTAAGTTTGACAGATTTGGGTTAGCTCCAATTATTTTTCCTTGATTGTTGTTTCCTCCAATTATGAATAGCGGAGCAGCAGTACCATGGTCAGTGCCATTACCGTTACCTTTAACTCTTCTGCCAAATTCAGAAAAAATGATAATAGTCGTATTTTCAAATGTATTGGCATTTTTTAAATCGTTATAAAAACTAAAAAGAGCAGTATCTAATTCAGATAATTTTCTCTTGTGTACGGCCAATTGATTATCATGTGTGTCAAAGCCACCAAGAGAAGTATAATATACCTTAGAATTTAAGTTTCCTTTAATTAGTCTAGCAATCCATTTAAGATTTTTAGCTAATTTAGTTTTAGGATAGTTACTATCATCTTTTGAATTTTTTAAAGCTTTTTGAATTTCTTCTGATCCTTCAGAAACAGATTGCGCAATTTTTAACACAAAATCTAATTGAGGATTATTAGTTGATTCCGTTTGTTTATAAAACTTCTTATTTGTCCTAAACCCATTAGGGCTTTTTAATGTAATCGTATTTGGTATTTTCCCTTTCAAAGCCAAGTTATCAATAGAATCAAGATTAATACTTGCTGTAGCTAACATGTCCTGATATTGTATATCTAAATAGCGGCCAAGCCATCCATTATTTAAATATTGATCAGAAGCAGAAGCTGTTTGCCAAATTTCTTGACTTCTAAAATGTGATCGATTCGGATTTGGATAACCCACATTTTGTATAATATTTAAATCTCCTTTTTGTTGAATCTCAGCTAAACCTTTTAATGTAGGATGAAATCCCATACCCTTATTTTTACCTATAATCAAATCTTTTGCTAAAGCAATTTTGGGTCTAAGTTCATAATATAAAGGATTATCATAAGGTATAAAGGTATTTAAACCATCATTTCCACCATCTAATTGAATAAAGACAAGATTTTGATTCGTACTTGATATATCGTTTTGTAACCCAAAAGCATGTAAAAATTGTGGCATCAATAAGGTACCACCTGTAAATGTTCCAGTTAAAGATAAAAAGTTCCTTCTATTCATAATTAGTCTATTATAGTATTTGAAATTCAGGTGTTTTTATGATATAATTAAATAATCGCAAAATACTGTTTTGAGCGTTTTCATGGTTAGGGTCAAAATCATATTTTAGAATATTTTGCATATCCTTTTGTGTTGATTCATTGATACTAAAAAATAAACGATTTGATAGTTCATCAATGATTTTTGTAGCGTCATTAGAGGTAGGTTTTAAAACTATTTTTGGATGCAGAGAATTGGTATTATCCGAAGTTTTTATTTTTCGTCGTTTTAGACTTGAACCATTACACAACAAATCAGCAACACGGTTTCGTTGCAAATAAGTTTGAGAAGTCAACCATGCAGTGCCACCATCCCAACCTTTAACATTGGGTTGATCGAAAAGATCCATACCTTGTTGGCGTAAGAACTGTACTATAGATTTAGAATCAATGTTTGTCAATCCAAGTTCGTGTATAAGTTGCATAATAAAAGCAAGTGGATCTTTGATTTTAGAACCAGCATTATCTTTTTGATATTCTTCGGTAATTATTTTTAGGAGTAAGGGTTTTATTTCAAAATCTACTTTTCGAAAATAATCTCCATAATATTGAATTAATTCTTCTGTAGGATTATCATAAATAAACCATTGTAAAATTTTTTTAGTTATACGATAAGGAATATTTTTTTGTTCAAAAATAATATCAATTAGCTCATCGGCTTTAAATTTCCCAGTCTTACCAAAGTAAGTAATTATCTCATTATTTTCTAGTTTTTCTCGATATTGTGCGGTTTCGTTTCCTATTCCTAAGCCAGCTAGAGCTTTTGCTCCATTTTTAATGTCATTTTCTGTATAGTTACCGATACCAAGGGTAAACAGTTCAAGTAATTCGCGGCTGAGATTTTCGTTGATCTTACCTTTTCGGTTATCTGTATTATCTAGATATCTAACAATAGCATTGCTTTTTACTATTTCTTTAGTAAGTGTCTTAAAGTTTCCAAAAGCATTTTTTTGTAAAATCATATGATGTTGATACAGCCAATAATTTAATTTTACTTTTTGACCAGTCGACACAAAATGATTATGCCAAAAACAAACCATTTTTTCATGAAGTGGATTAGCATTTTTTTTAATTTTATCGATCCACCATATTTTGAGTTCAGTAGTATTTTGCACTTGTTTTCGCAATTCTTTCTTTTTTTGAACAGAACTAGCTTCTCTTAATAACTTTCTATAGGCTCTAATTTCTTTAATGGTTTTGGGATCTTCTTCTAGAAATTTAGGAAGTGTTTTGTCTATCTCAGAATTGAATGAAGTTATTAAAAAGTCATTCAAGCCACGTTGTTTAATTTCATCAGATTGTTCATTTGAAAATCCAAGTCGTAGTGACCATAGTGTGTTTTTATCCATAATAAATTACCTATTTTGATTAGACTTCTTTTACTAATAAAGGTTTAAATATATAGCTATTTATTATTATAAATTAATAGATTACTTCAAATTGACAATTTTCAAACCAATAAGAATTAATATCAAACTAAATTTGTTAAAATCAGTTTTATTTTTGTAAAATCAAGTTATATAATAATTAATAGAACTATGAAACAGATACTCTATATATTAGTGATTGGAATAAGTTTTTTGACGGCCTGTAAATCTCAAAATGTAAATATTAAAACAACTGAAAAAGTAATTGTAAAAGCTAGCGAAAAAAAAATTAAGGTTTTCTTTCTTGCTGGACAATCTAATATGGATGGAAGAGCAAGAGCTTTTAATTTAACAGAAGAAGATAAAATTCGTTTGGCAAAAGCAAAGAAAAATGTCACTTTATATTATAATCATCAAGAACCAGTTTCTTTACAAGTAACTGTAACACAAGAGCATGCAATAAAGAATTTTGGAACAGATAAATTATTTGGTCCAGAGCTGTTTTTTGGAATAGAATTATCAGAAAAATACCCAAATCATAAAATCATATTAATTAAACGCTCAAGAGGTGGAATGTCTCTTTATGGAGCGTGGAATCCAGATTGGACACTAGAGAAAGCTACAAAAATGAAAGAGGATACTGCTCCAAAACTATATACTGATTTTATAAGTTACACTAAGGAAATCTTAAAAGATTTTAATAAAGAGGACTATGAATTAAGTGGTATGCTATGGGTGCAAGGTGAAACAGATAGTGCGGTAAAGAGGTTTGGAACTATACCAGGAGAAACTTATGAAGAAAACCTAACAGATTTAATTAATGGAGTGAGAACAGAATTTTCTACACCAAAATTACCTTTTATAATCTTTCAAGTTGGACATGGGAAAGTGGTAAAAGCAATGCAAAATATTGCCAATAATGATGCTTTTGTTTCATTTATTCCTCAAAGTAAAGATGAAAATTCTGATATTTTTTATAGAAGGAATCCATTACCGCTAGGGCATTACACCTACGTGAGTATGAAGAAAATTGGAACTCGTTTCTTTGAGTATTACCAGAAAGATTATAAATAATTATATTCATACAGTTTGTGTGTTAGATAGATAATTCACTTGTTGTAGATAATTCTATTATTGATTTATTGAATTCTTACGGTTTACTAATTAGTTTTGTTTTCTGACAATTTTTATCCTTGTTTCGTTAATTATCAAACCAGTCTTATAGGCAATTTCTATATTTTTGTTTTTATTGATGTGCAGACTTTATAAAAAAGTTCTAATTGTTCAAAAAACCAAACAAGAATGGAAAAATACGGCTCCTTTGATGACCAAAATAGAGAGTACATAATTACAAATCCAGCTACACCATTTCCTTGGATTAACTATTTAGGAAATACAGATTTCTTTTCATTGATTTCGAATACTGCTGGTGGTTACTCATTTTATAAAGATGCAAAGTTTAGGAGATTAAATCGCTATAGATACAACAATGTGCCTATGGACGATGGTGGACGCTATTTTTACATAAAAGATGGAGATACTATATGGAATCCGGGATGGAAACCAACAAAAACAGAACTCGATAGTTATGAATGCCGTCATGGCATGAATTATACCAAATTCAGAAGTGAAAAAAATGGTATTAGTGTCAAAGTATTATTCTTTGTTCCTTTAGATACCCATGCCGAAATTCAAAAACTAAGTCTCAAGAATAAAAGTAGTAAAGTAAAAACAATAAAACTCTTTTCTTATACCGAATGGGCATTGTGGAATGCAGCAACCGACATGGAAAACTTCCAACGGAATCTAAATACGGGTGAAGTAGAAGTTGATGGATCAACACTATATCACAAAACAGAATACAGAGAACGTCGCAATCACTATTCTTTTTACCATGTAAATTCAGAAATTAATGGATTTGATACCGACAGAGAAAGTTTTGTAGGTTTGTATAATTCTCATGCAGAACCACAAGTGGTACAAGGTGGAAAATCAACAAATTCAGTTGCTCATGGATGGTCACCGATTGCTTCTCACTATATTGAAATAACCTTGCAACCTAACGAATCAAAAGACTTTGTCTTTATGCTTGGTTATATTGAAAATAAGGAAGATGAAAAATGGGAATCAAAAGGAATTATAAACAAAACAAAAGCTAAAGAGCTAATTTCAAAATTTGATACTACTGAAAAAGTAGATTTAGCATTTGCTAAATTAAAAGCTTATTGGTCTGAATTATTAGAAGTATTTAAAATTGATTCTGGAGATGAAAGATTAGACAGACAAGTAAATATATGGAACCAATATCAAAATATGGTAACCTTTAATTTCTCACGTTCGGCATCCTTCTTTGAAAGCGGTATTGGTCGTGGAATGGGTTTCCGTGATTCCAATCAAGATTTACTTGGTTTTGTACACCTTACACCTAAAAGAGCGAGAGAAAGAATTATTGATATAGCTTCAACTCAGTTTCCTGATGGCGGTTGCTATCACCAATACCAGCCACTCACTAAACAAGGAAATAATGAAGTTGGAGGTGGTTTTAACGACGATCCCATGTGGTTGATTCTTGGAGCAACAAGTTACATAAAAGAAACAGGAGATTATACTATTTTAGATGAAATGGTACCTTTTGATAATGATATGAGTCTAGCAAAAACGATGTTCGATCATTTAAGCGTTTCTTTTAATCATGTGGTGAATAATCTGGGACCAAATAATTTACCATTAATTGGTAGAGCAGATTGGAATGATTGCTTAAACCTTAACTGTTTTTCAAATGATCCTAACGAATCTTTCCAAACTACAGAAAATAATGCAAAAGGTTCAAAAGCTGAATCACTAATGATTGCGGGCTTATTTGTGTATTACGGTCGTGATTATATCGAGCTTTGCCAAGTAATTGGAAAAAATAATGAAGCTCTACGTGCACAAAAAGAAGTTGATAAGATGGTAGATGCTGTAAAACAAAATGGTTGGGATGGCGAATGGTTTTTACGTGCTTATGATTATTATGGCAATAAAATAGGAAGTAACGAAAACGAAGAAGCCAAAATTTTTATTGAATCTAATGGATGGTGTACTATGGCTGAAATTGGAACAGAAGAAGGTATGACTAAAAAGGCATTAGATTCAGTTAAAAAACACTTAGACACACCTTACGGAATTATATTAAACAATCCACCTTACACAAAATATCATATTGAATTAGGTGAAATTTCCACCTATCCACCTGGGTATAAAGAAAATGCAGGAATTTTCTGCCATAATAATCCTTGGATAATGATTGGAGAAACTAAATTGGGGCGTGGTGATCAAGCCTATGAATACTATAAAAAAATTACACCTGCTTTTTTAGAAGATATTCAAGAATTACACAAAACAGAACCCTACGTTTATTCACAAATGATTGCTGGTAAAGATGCGTTTAAACCTGGTGAAGCTAAAAATTCTTGGCTAACAGGTACTGCTGCATGGAATTTTGCCGCCATAACACAACATATATTGGGAATAAAACCAGCATTTAACGGTTTAGAAATTGATCCTTGTATTCCCAAAAAATGGGATGGGTTTAAAGTCAAAAGAAAGTTTAGAGGATATACTTTACACATTGAAGTTCAAAACCCTAATCATATTTCTAAAGGAGTTACAGCAATAAGTATTGATGGAAATAGTATAAAAGGGACAGTGATACCTATATTAGAAAAAGGGAAAGAATATAATATAATAGTAATTTTAGGATAAATTCAAATCCAATATAGATAAACTAATAAATAATAATTATGTCAGATAAATCAAAAACAAAACCACTTATTAGTGCAGAGGATATAGTTCCTTTTAAGAGTAAACTTGCCTATGCAGCTGGTGGACCTGTTGATATTCTTGGAATATGGGTAATGGTTAGTATTGCCTATCAAGTTTTTAATATGGAATTAAAACTACCACCTACTTATGTGGCTATTATTTTGATGTCTTTACGTTTATGGGATGGTGTTTTAGATCCGATTATGGGATGGATATCTGACAATGCTCGTACAAAATGGGGAAGAAGGCGTCCTTTTATTCTTGTTGGAGCAATCTTAGCAGGTTTGACCTATCCACTTATTTGGTGGTTTCCAATGGATTTATCACACATTCAAATTATGTTTTGGGTGATTGGTTTTGGAATCCTATTTTATACTTTCTTTACGGTTTGGGGTATTCCTTACCAAAGTTTTTTGATGGAAATGACACCAGATTACAACGAACGTACTCGTGTTGCTGAAGTAAGAGGCTATTTTCAAACCATTACTGGTTTCGCAAATGGCTGGATGTGGTGGCTTTCTATGTTACCCATATTTTTTATTGTAAAAGATGGCGTAGAAGTAGCAAGTCCCGTAAATGGAATGCGCTATATCAGTATAATTATTGGGATTGTTATAATTGTATTAGGTGTGATACCTGCCATATTCTTAAAAGAAAGATATTATGAAAGTAGTATGGTTCAAAATCAAGAGAAAACTAGTTTATTTAAAGGATTAAAAGAAACTTTCAGCAATAAACCTTTTGTAATTTTATCCTTGATAACCATATTTTTCTTAATGGGACAAGCTATTTTTGATGGTTATGGTCGTTATGTAGGAACCTATTATGTGCTCGGTGGTGATTGGAATGAAGGTGCCAAATTTGCGGGCTATGGAACGGTAGTATATACTATTTTTAGTCTCATGTTTATTCCAATTTTCAGGCGACTTTCTGAAAAAATTGGAAAGAAAAAAGTATTGATGATTGCCATTAGTATGGCAATTTTTTCCTATTCAACTACATGGTGGACTTTTATTCCTTCTAACCCATGGATTATGTTACTGAATACCGTATTTATTGGAGCAGGTTACGCAGGATTATGGTTAATGTTACCGTCTATGCAGGTAGATGTAGTTGATTATGATGAATTAAAAACAGGCAAAAGACGTGAAGGTAGTTTTTCATCAATCTATTCGTGGATATTAAAACTTAGCTTTATGGCTGGTTTTTTAATTTCTGGTCCTTTGTTAGAATTAACAGGCTTTGATGCCAATTTAAATGCAGATCAAGCTGAAGGAGTTTATACCAATATGCGTATCGGGTTTTTAGTAATTCCTGTTGTGGCTTTGGGTATTGCACTACTATTGCTTAATAAATTTCCTATTACTGCACAAAAAGCAGCAGAAATACGGGAACAACTTGAAGCACGAAGAGGAAAAGTATAAAATCAGCAGACCAATCCAAAAAGAATATTAATAGTACAAAAGTTTAAAATTAAAAAAATGAAATACGGATATTTTGATGATGTAAAGAAAGAATATATAATTACCAATCCTAAAACACCTGTAAAATGGACTAATTATGTTGGTACGTTAGCTTTTGGTGGTATTATTGATCATACAGGTGGTTCTATTATTACAAAAGGTGATCCTGCATTAAACAGAATTGTTAAGTATATTCCACAATTACCTAGTTCTGATTTTAAAGGCGAAACCTTATACATTCGCTTTAAAAAAGATGGAAAGTACAAAGTATTTTCACCATTTTTTGTGCCTACACTTGATAAGTATGATAAGTATGAATGCCACGTTGGTCTAGGATATCAAAAGATAGTTTCTGAGTTTTATAACATTCGTACAGAAGTAAACATTTTTGTACCACAAGGAGCAAATGTTGTGATTAGAGATATTAAAGTCACAAATATTGGTAAGGATGTATTAGAGATTGATGTAATTCCTGTAGTTGAATTCACTCATTTTGATGCATTAAAACAATATACAAATGCCGATTGGGTACCACAAACCATGACGGTAGATGCTATAAGAAATGAAGACGGTACAGTGTTATTGCAACAGTATGCTTTTATGAAAAAAGCCTATGAACAAAACTTTTTTACTTCAAATTATCTAGTAGATTCTTTTCAAACCGATAGAAAACTCTTTTTAGGTGACAATGAATACGGTACTTGGAAAAATCCGTTAGAATTACAAGAAGAAAGTTTATCAAATCATCAAACAAGAAGAGGCGATAATATTGCTGCATTGCTACATAAATTAGGAAGCCTTGCTCCAGGTGAAACCAAACGAATTATTACACAATTAGGACAAGAACAACCAGATAAAATTAGTGCTGCAATTGTCAAATATAAAGATGAAAAAGCAGTAGATACTGCTTTTCTAAACTTGGGTGAGTTCTGGAATAAGTATCTTAATAAAGCACAATTTAAAACCCCAGATGCCAATTTTAATACCATGATAAATATTCACAATCCACGTCAGTGTCATACTACACTAAACTGGTCACGTTATTTATCTTTATACCAATTAGGTTTGGGAGCACGTGGACTCGGATTTAGAGATAGCTCTCAAGATGTAATGGGAATACTTGCCAATGTGCCAGACGATGGTAGAAAACTTATGGAAAAATTACTCTCTGTACAAAAACCAAATGGGGCAGCCATGCATCAGTTTTTTCCTTTAACAATGGAAGCCAATGAAGGTGATTCTCGTGATGAAGAAGGTCATAAATTTTATGGAGATGATCATTTATGGATAATTTTAGCAGTTAGTGAGTATCTAAAAGAAACAGGCGACTATGATTTTCTTCAAAAAGAAATTACTTTTTATAATAAAAAACTTCCTTTAGAGAAAAGAGAAAAAGGAACGGTATTAGAACATTTAAAACGATCTTTAAATTTTACAAAAAGTAATACAGGGCAACACGGATTGCCCTTATTAGGTTTTGCTGATTGGAACGATACGGTAAACCTTCAAGGCAATGCTGAAAGTGTATTTATTGCTAATCTTTATGGAGTAGCTTTAAATGAAATGATTGAGTTGATGAAGTATTTAGACAATAAAAGCCTAGTGACAACATACCGTGAAGATCACGAACATATGAAAGCTGTATTAAATGATCATTGTTGGGATGGAGAATGGTACAAACGCTATTTTGAAGAAAGTGGAGAAGCTATTGGTTCTAAAACTAATAGTGAAGGACAAATCTATACCAATGCACAATCATGGTCTATTCTTTCTGGTTTTGCTACAGATGAACGCGCGAAAAAAGCTTTAGAATCGGTTAATTCAAAACTAAATACAAAATATGGGATTAAACTGAGTTACCCAGGCTATAATGGATTTGACCCTACGAAAGGTGGTGTAACAACTTATCCACCAGGTGCCAAAGAAAATGGAGGAATATTTTTACATTCTAATCCTTGGGTGATGATTGCCGAAACAATGATCGGTAATGGTGATCGTGCTTTTCAATATTACGACCAAATTAACCCTGCTGCACAAAATGATTCAATTGATCGATTTGAATGTGATCCGTATTGTTATCCGCAGAATATTTTAGGAGATGAGCATCCACAATTTGGTTTAGCTAGAAATTCGTGGTTGTCAGGAACTTCATCTTGGACGTATCAAGCGGCAACTAAATATATAATGGGACTTAAACCACAACACAATGGCTTAGAAATAAACCCTTGTATTCCAAAAGCATGGAATGGATTTACAGCCGTTCGTGAATTTAGAAATTCTATTTATAAAATTTATGTTAAAAACCCAAATCATATCTCAAAAGGAGTAATATCTATGTTAATAGATGGTGAAAAAATGGAAGGAAATATTATTCCAATTTTTAATGATAATAAAAAACATACTGTTGAAATAATAATGGGATAATAAACCAAGAAATTAGTATTCTATTCTAAATTAAAAAAAATGAAACAAAATAGCCTTTTCATAGTGCTAGTTAGCCTAGTAAGTATGACTTTTTTTTCGTGTAAAAATGATACGAAATTAAAGAAAACAAACACTATAAAAACACAAAAAAATATACTCTTTATTGCAATTGATGATTTAAAACCTATATTGGGTTGTTATGGTGACACTTTAATTAAAACACCACATATAGATCAATTGGCATCTCAAGGCTTTGTATTAGAAAATAATCATTGTCAGCAGGCAGTTTGTGGTCCTTCTCGTGCCAGTTTGCTAACAGGAAAACGCCCAGATTATACAAAAGTATGGGACTTAAAAACTTTAATAAGAGATAAAAATCCTAATATTGTTACCCTACCACAATATTTCAAACAAAATGGATACAAAACAGCAGCTGTTGGAAAAATATTTGATTTTAGATCAGTTGATAAAGGAAATGATTCTATTTCATGGACGTATAAATATGATAATTTTAAACATCATAGTGAAATAGGACGAGAATATGTGAATGAAACTGAGCATGTCTCAATGGAAATTACTCATGTTCCCGATAGTTTAACCGCAGATGGTGAGGTAGTAAGACGAAGTAAAAAATACCTTAGAAAATTTGCAAAAAAAGAGGAACCTTTCTTTATGGCAGTAGGTTTTTACAAACCACATTTACCCTTTGTAGTACCACAAAAGTATTGGGATTTATATGATAGAAAAGATATTGAATTGCCTGCTTATCAAAAAGCACCAGAAGGCGCACCAACCTATGCCACACAACCTAGTTGGGAATTAAGAAGTGGTTATGCTGATATTCCAAAAGATTACGAAACTAAAATTCCAGTCGAAAAACAACTCAAATTAATACACGGTTACTATGCAGCAGTCTCATTTATTGACCAACAAGTTGGTAATGTATTAGCTGAATTAGATCGTTTGGGTTTAAGAGAAAATACGGTTATCGTGCTTTGGGGCGATCACGGTTGGCATTTGGGTGATCATAACATGTTTTGTAAACATACTAATTATGAACAAGCTACACGTTCCCCTTTGATTTTTTCTGCTGGAAAAAACAGAATGGGTGCTTCACAAACACCAACAGAATTTGTAGATATTTTCCCAACTTTATGTGAATTAACAGGAATAGAAACACCAAAAAATTTAGATGGACTAAGCTTGATTCCATTGATGGAAAATAAAGTTTCTAAAATAAAAGACTATGCCGTAAGTCAATTTACAAGAGATAACAATAAAATGGGATATGCTTTCCGAAACGAAAATTATCGTTACATAATTTGGATGAAAGATAAGTTTACTTCAGAAAGGGCATTTGATGAAGCACTCATAGCTGATGAGGAATTATATGATTATATAAAAGATCCTGAGGAAAGAAAAAATATAGCTTTTGAGAAAGATTATATTGAAATAAAAACAGCATTAAAAAAACAAGCTATTACGTTTTTTAAACAATATGAACTTCAAAAAGACGTGAATTAACTACAAGTAATTATGATAAAAAAAGGAATAATCGTTTCATTTTTAGTAAGTTTTTTGCTATTGGTGCTCAGTTGTAAAAATGAGATAAACTCAAAACAGAATACGGAGTTGCCAAAAGCAATCTCTTATGATTTTACCCCAAAAGACACGACGTGGAAAAGCTTGACACTACGAGAAAAAATAGGTCAAACCATGATTATCAGAGCATATCATGATAATCAAGTGGCAGAATTTGGATCTATTGATAAAATGATGGAAAAGTATCCTGTAGGTGGTATATTTATTCCATTTTGGGATTATTTATTCAAAGAACCCAGAGAACAAGTAATCCCTAATATTATAAAAGCAGTTGGAGCATACGAAAATGCCGCACGTTTCCCTATGCTTGTTACAGAGGATTTTGAAAGAGGTGTTGGGAGCACTTATTTTGAATACACACACATGCCAGCGGAAATGGCATTGGGTGCAGCTAATCAAGCTGAATTAGCACGTAGATTTGGTAGTGCCATTGCAAAGGAGTCTAGTACATTAGGAATCAATTGGCTATTACATCCCTTAACAGATTTGAATAGGCATCCGCTTCAAAACTTAGTGATAGAACGTGCTATTTCTGATGATGCAACAAGAGCTTATCCGTTACTAAAAGCACAAATAGAAGGAATGAAGGAGCAAGGGGTTGTGGCGACAATAAAGCATTTTCCAGGTGATGGTGCTACAATTAAAAATCAACATTTTGTAACATCAGCAAATAATCTTTCTCTGTCTGATTGGAATGCTAGTTTTGGTACTTTATATCAAAATATGATTAATGATGGAGTTGCCTGTATTATGGTTGGTCATATTCGTTTTCCTGCTTATCAAAAAGAAAAATTAAAAGGAGTTTATCCACCTGCCACGCTTTCTAAAGAATTGATGGTAGATTTGTTAAAAGGTAAGATGAAGTTCAATGGTGTTATCATGTCTGATGCGCTCAATATGGGTGGAGTTGCAGGCTATTATGACAACGAATTGGAAACAGCAATAGAAGCTTTTAAAGCAGGAGTAGATTTAGTGCTTTGGCCTTCATTAGAATATATGGATGAGATTGAAGCACGTATCAATAATGGTGAAATACCAATGTCAAGATTAGATGATGCTGTAAAAAGAATTTGGGGAGTTCGTGAGAAAAACAACTTGTTAACCAAAAAAGAAACTATTTTTTCTCAACTGACTCAAGATGATAAAAACGAAATTCAGGCAGCAGGTAACGACTTAGCTAATCATGCTGTAACCTTGCTTTCTGACGCTAAAGAAATCCCTTTAAATCCTGAGAAACACAAACGAATTATTATTGTAAATCTAAGTCATTCTAACAAGACAAAAGAATTGAGTTACACCAAAGAATTACTACAAGAAAAAGGATTTGAAGTAGATACTATTTTACACAATCCACGCTTTTTTGATTGGGATAGAAGGTTAGATTATTTTAAACAGTATGATAAAATTTTTGTTGCTTTTGAAAATAAATATTTTGATCCTTTGGGGTCTGCCATGTTAAAAGCTGATGAAGCAGCTGGTTTATGGACAATGGGTATGATGCCACCAGAGAAAATTATTGCTGTTTCGTATAGCAATCCTTACTATGTGAATTTTTATTTTGAAAATACATCAATCCGAATTAACGCTTATAGCATAGACAAATTTTCACAAAAAGCTGTAGTAGATGCTTTGACTGGAGCAATTCCGTTTAAAGGGACTTCACCCGTAAAGTTAGATCATGAAATGTTAAAATAAGTGTTTAGAATTTAAATAATTTACAAAAATGAATAAATACATATTTATGCTCATCGGTTTTTTTGTTGCAATGCATCTAAGTTGTGATTTAAAAAACTCAGCTAAAAATAAAAGTATTGAAATCATTCAACAACAAGATACACTAGCGTTAGAAAACAAAGAATTAGTTGTAAAGGTTGCTTTAAAAGGTGCCGAAGTAATCAGTATTTATAATAAAAAAGAAAATTTCGAGCATTTATGGCAAGGTGAGAAAGGAGTTTGGAACCAACATTCGCCTATATTATTTCCAATGGTAGGCAAGCTTGTAGATAAAAGTTATACGGTAGATAAAAAAAACTACAAAATGGGTATTCATGGGTTTGCCGCTTACAAAACTTTCACCCTAATAAGCAAAACAAATAATTCAGCTGTTTACAGTTTACAAAGCAATGCCAAAACCTTAGAAATATATCCATATAAATTTAGGTTATTAGTTAAATATGAATTAAAAGGAACTAAACTCATAATTACCAATACAGTAGAAAACAGAGATTCTAAAGAAATTTATTTCTCAATTGGAGCACATCCAGGATTTAATATTCCAATAAATAATGATGAAAACTATTCAGATTACTACTTAGAATTTGATAAAAAAGAAACCTTAGCAAGACTAGAATTATCTAAAGAAAACGGATTTCGCAATAATAATCGTATCGAAAAGTTTATTGACAACACAAAAAAACTACCATTAACTCATAGTTTGTTTAAAGATAGAGCTGTTATACTTGAAGGTGTATTATCTGAATCGGTTACTTTAAAAAGTGACCAATCTAAATTAGGGATTAAAGTTGGTATAAAAGATTTTTCTTATCTCGGTGTGTGGTCATCACAAAAAGAAGCTAATTTTGTATGTATTGAACCTTGGTATGGTGTAACAGACGCAGAAAATGCAACAGGAAATATAAAAGAAAGAGAAGGAATTGAAAGCCTTGCAATTGGAAAGACTTTTGAAATGAAATATTTTATTGA
>JAOZLL010000008.1:17019-52552 GCA_029934835.1 Flavobacteriaceae bacterium
AAGGAATTGAAAGCCTTGCAATTGGAAAGACTTTTGAAATGAAATATTTTATTGAGATTGTTACAAAACAGTAATTAGTCATTCTTCCAATTTACCATATAAGATTTCACTAATTTTCCTGATTCAGTTAAGTCATCATCAGTCCAATTTCCTTTGGGGTTAGTTCCTTTTTTTACAATAGAAGCACCTTCATCTTTATCGTGTACAGACCAGTTACAGTGTGTCAATTGGTGTTCTTTCATAAAATCCATCCATTTTTTTACATATTCTGGATCTACAGCACCATTTCCATCAGCATTAACAGTTCCCCATTCAGTAACCATTAAAGCAATACCATTATCCAATGCTTTCTTAGCTTTATTTAGTAACCATTCTTTGTGAGAACCCGCATAAAAGTGTAAAGTATAAGCAATATTATCATATCCAATTATCGGATTTTCCGAAGCAATATCAACATCTTGAGACCAATGTGGAGTACCCACAATAATTAAGTTATCAGGATCTATTTTACGGATTTCAGCAATTACATTTTCAGCATATGGCTTTAAAACCGTGTCCCAGTCTATTTTTAGGGGTTCATTGTAAATTTCGTAAATAACATTAGGATATTTTCCATATTTAGTTGCCATTTTTTGAAAAAAGGCAATGGCTTCTGTTTCGTGATCTTCAGCATGTTGTGAATGCCAGTCAATAATTACATATAAACCTAACGCAATAGCAGCATCAATAACTTTTTCAATATTTTCAATATTAGATTCTAAATCATATAAATGACTATCCATAACAGTTGGGTCAGCCGCCAAAGGAACACGAATAATACTAGCATTCCAATCATCTTTAAGCCACTTTACCACTTCTTTGTTATAAAAATGATTGGCATTATAGTAGTTGTTTGACCAGAAAAAACTACTACCAGCAAAACTGACTACTTTGTCTTTAGCATTTATAATTTTATTCCCTTTTACTGCTAAAGCACCATTAATTTCAACAACTGATTTTGTGTTTGATTTAGGCATTGAGTCAACTTTTGTTTTTTGAAAAGAATCACAAGCAGCGAGAGTAAGTAATAGAATAAATAGAAATCTCATAAATGATAAATATAATTTAAAAAAAACTCACTACAAATATACATTAATATCGAGTAAATTTCCTATAAACACTACTTTACTATATGATTTTTATTAAATAAATCAACTATAACGTTATAGTTATTTTAGTATAAATCAAACCTAGTAAAATATAATAATCCTTATCTTTGAGCTTTATCTATCAATTTGATTAATCACATAAAGTTTTATCAACTATGAAACCAGTCTTTTTAAGAACACTCTTATTAGCTATACTAACAATACTCTTTATTGGATGTAAAACTGATAAAAAACAAGATAATTCTGATAAAATATCAACTCATAAAAAGCCTAATATTGTCTTTTTTATTGCAGATGATATGTATCCTTGGATGTTTAACAATACACCAGAAGGAAGGACAAATGATGGAAAACCAAGAAATTTAACACCAGCTATTGACAAATTAGCAAAAGAAGGTGTTTGGTTAGAAAATTTGACTGTAGTTTCACCCGTCTGCACACCAAGTAGATATAATATTTTAACAGGAACTTATGCGAGTAGAGCAACCAATGAATCATTTGAATGGTTTACAGAAGAAAATGATGGGCAAACAGTTATTCAGTGGAATTCTTATATCATACCTGAAAAACAAGAAACTATGGGGACTTATTTCCAAAAATTAGGCTATAAAACTGGTTTTGTAGGAAAAAATCATATTGTAGATAGTGCATCGCAAGTAGGAGAAGGCGAAGCAATGCCAGAATTACAAGCAGACCCAACTGATCCAAAAGTAAAAGCAGGATTAGAAAAACGTTACAAAGCCTTGCAAAAAGATGTTAAAAATTGCGGTTTTGATTATGCAGATAAATTGTATCACAACAATCCTAATTGGTTGGGAATTAGAGCTCTTGCCTATCAAAATATGGATTGGATAGCAGAAGGTGGTGTTGAATTCATCAAAAAATACAAAGATGATCCTTTTTTACTTTATATAGCTACAACATTACCACATGGACCTCTTGATCCAGAACATTCGTGGAAAGCAGATAGAAAAATAACCCCAAAAGGAATTTTAGAAAAAGCGCCAAATGTATTGCCACAACCACCAGTTGAATCACTACAAAAGAGAATCAAAGAAGCAGGTTTAGAAGGTCAAAATAAAGAAAATTTATTATGGCTAGATGATGCTGTGGGAGCTTTGTTTAAACAGTTAGAAATAGAAGGTGTATTGGATAATACAATTGTTGTCTTTTTTAATGATCATGGTCAAAACTCAAAAGGAACACTCTACGAAGGTGGTATTAATTCGCAAGCGTTTATTTGGAAAAAAGGAGGTTTTAAAGTAGGTAGCATTTTAGAAGCACCTGTTTCTAATGTAGATTTCTTACCAACGCTATTAGATTTAGTGGGCGACACAAAGAATATTGACAAATTTGATGGATCTAGTTTTAAAGCTGCATTACAAAGAGAAAAATATGAAGGCAGAAGTTCATCATATCATGAGCTAGGTTATGCAAGAGCAGTAGTTAAAGATGGCTTTAAGTATTATGCTGTGCGTTATCCTAAATGGGCAACAAATTTTACCTTAGAACAACGTAAAGATACTTTGGCTAAATATTCAAAATTTAGAGAGTCATTTGGAGAGCATGCAATATCTACAGATCCAATGGCTGCCTACGGGCAATTAGAAATGGTTCCTGGAGGTGGTGGTGCTGAAAATGCGGCATACAGATCTATGGTGAACTTTAGTGATCCTGATCAATTATATGATTTAGCTAATGACCCAAAAGAAGAGCATAATTTGATAAATAACCCTAAATATACCAAAAAACTTAAAATGCTTAAAGATGAATTGCAAGGTTATTTGGATACATTGCCAGGAAAATTTGAATTATAAAAAAAGTATAAAATCAGATATTTTCATTATTTTTGGTTAAATCTTTTTTTACAACTTATACTTATTTCAAATTGAGCTATTCTAAATCCATATTGTTACTAGTATTTATTGTTATTAGCAGTATATTATATGCTCAAAATAATACCGAATTTCAACAACTAGCAGGAGAAAATGTATCCACCCAAAGCATTACCTATGCCATAAAACAAGATTATTCAGGGAATGTGTGGATTGCATCTGAGGAAGGTGTGTTAAAGCATAATTCTAAATACTATAAGATTTACAACACCTACAATGGTTTGCCAGAATTTGTAAGCAACCGTACTACTGCATTATTTATTGACACTAAAAAAAGGATTTGGATTGGTCTTGAAAATGGACTCTGCCTTTATAACCCAAGTTTGGATAAATTTGATTTGATAGGTGTTAAAACAGAAATTAATCCCTCATTGATAACGGCAATTACAGAAGATGATACTGGTAATATTTGGATAGCTGGGTACAATGGGCTTTGGCAGTTTTCTACACAAAACAAACTGAGTAGATTGGTGACAGATCTAAATATTCAAGCTTTGTATTGTAGTGCTGATAGAATTGTTTTTGGAACAGCAAAGGGCTTATTTAGTTACAATCCAGTATTAGATGTAGTAGACAAAATAGAATTGCAATCTGAAGCTGACATTAGTACTATTAACGGTATCGGAAATAGCATTCTTGTTGGAACGAAGTCAGGTATGATATATAAAACTGACATAGGTTTACAAAATATTACATCTCTTTATTTAGAATATAAATTTACAAACCCAATTAATGATATTATTGAAGATCCCAGTGAGAATATCTATATTGCTACAGATGGAGAAGGCCTTTACTATGTAAATAAAGAATTTGAAATTCTAAATCATTATCAAAATGATGTTAATAAGCCAACATCTCTTTCAAGTAACGGATTGTATGATCTTGAAATTGGAAAAGAGAATATTATCTGGATGGCTACCTATGGTGGCGGAATTAACCTGTTAGATACAAATAGATTACCATTTCAAAAAATTCAACATAGTATAAATAATCCAAATAGTATCGTTACAAATTTTACAAGAGCCATTGCAGAAGATCAAGATGGTAATATATGGTTTGGAACCAAAAAAGGCTTAAGTATTTGGAATACTAAAAATGAAAGTTGGCAGCATATCTCAAGTCTTTCAAATAATAATGTTCCAGATATTGTTTTGGCTTTAGAACCAGACGATGGTTATATGTGGGTAGGAACTTATAAAGATGGTTTATATAGAATCAATACCAGCACATACAAAATTAAGCATTATGATGTAGCATTTAAAAAAGAAATTATTAAAAATATCTATGCTATCTATAAAGATAGTAAATCTAATATCTGGATTGGTGGTATAAGAGGAGATTTAACTGTTATAAGAAAGAATAATACTATTGACACCTATCCTATAAGACAAATTAAACACATTACAGAAAGTAATAAAGGAAAAATATTGATTGCTGGGCGGCAAGGAATTTATAGAATTGATGATGATAATGCCAACTTCAAACTAATAGAAAATTTGCAACCCGACCGTACGAAACTGAGGTATGCAACTGTCAATGCTGTTTATGAAACCCAAGATGATAAATTAATTTTAGCTACTAATGGAGCAGGTGTTGTTTATTATAATCCTCAAAATAAATTAATACAAAAACTAACAACAACTTCAGGAATGCCATCAGATATTGTACAAGGCATATTAGTTCAGAATGCAGATAACATTTGGGTGAGCACAACAAAAGGCCTTGCACATATTATTACAACTAAAAAGGACACAATTATTAATGTTTTAGATCAAAAAGATGGTTTGGCGAGTACTGAGTATAATTATGGAAGTTTTGCAAAACTCAAAAATAATTTATTTGCATTTGGAGGTGTAAATGGAGTCAGTATTTTTAACCCAAATCAAATAAAATCACAAGATTGTAAACCAGTTATTGTCTTTGATGAGTTAAAAATATTTAACAAAAAACTAAAACCAGGTTCAAGAGTGTTAGAAAAACACATTAACCTCAGTGAAAAAATAAATTTAAGCAGTAGTGAAAATTCATTAGAAATAATCTTTACGGGTATTTCGCAGAGCTCTGCATCAAAAATAAAATATTCATGGATTCTTGAGGGTTTTAATGAAGAATGGATGGCACCAAGTCATAATAGTCATGCTGCTTTCACAAATTTGAGTGCAGGAGATTATATTTTTAGAGTAAAGGCATTAGATAAGTTTGGAAATTTTGGAGAAGAACGCTCATTACAAATAACAATTGATGCACCTTGGTGGCTAACAACACGAGCTTATTTTTTATATGCCATGTTGCTCGTGGGGATAATTTGGATACTAATACATTTTACAAGTGTAATGATTCAGAAGAAAACAGCTGATGAACAAATTGATTTTTACAACAATATTACCCACGAAATAAAAACACCACTAACAGTATTACTTTCTTCGTTAGATAATGTAACAGAAAATGTAGATTCTACTGATGACTCCAAAAAAAGAATAAAAACAACCATTAAACGTATCAATTCATTATTTGAACAGATGCTCAATTTTCATAAAGTAACATCAGAAGATGATATAGTACAGGATATTACTAAAATAGAATTAGAGAGTCATATTTTTCAACGTATAAATGATTTTATACCTTTAATAAAAGAGAGGAATATAGAAATTACGATTAATAACAATTGGCAGGAAAACCATTTTTATTTTGACAAAGCAGTTTTTGATAAGATTCTACTCAATTTGGTGTCAAATGCAATTAAATACTCTTTTGATAATGATAAAATAGGTATAAATCTCAGTAAATCTAAGTTAGGAAACCTAAAAATAGAAATAATTGATACTGGTTTAGGAATTCCTAAAGACCAGCAAAAATATATTTTAAAACGTTATTATAGAGCACGAAATGTTATAAATAGTCAGCGACCAGGAACTGGTTTAGGTTTAATCATGGTTAAAAAACTGATTGAAAAAACAGGAGGTTCCATTAGTTTTGTCAGTGAAGAAAATAAAGGAACAACTTTCACTGTACTTTTAAAATCTTTAAAAGATCAATATCAAAATAGAATTGATGTTAATGAAGAATCTTTACATAATATCACAAATTCAATTGATGATAATCAGTCAATAGAAGAGTTTAGTGACAATAAGATATTAATTGTAGAAGATAACGATGAATTAAGAGATGTTTTAGTTAATACTTTAGGTGTTTATTTCCAAATATATGAGGCAAGGAATGGCAAAGAAGGATTAGAGATCGCAAATCAGATATTTCCAGATTTAATCTTAACAGATTTAATCATGCCAGAGATGGATGGTATGACCATGTCCAAAAAAATAAAAGGAGACATCAACTTAAATCACATACCTATATTTATGCTCACGGTGATGCAAGCTTCCTCTCAAAAATTAGAAAGTGCTGAAAGTGGTATAACTACTTATTTTACAAAACCAGTTGATGTTAAGTATCTATTGGCTAAGATTATTAATACATTAAAATGGCAGAAAAAACTTAGGAATAAGTTTGTGCATGAAAGTGATACTGTTTCTGCATCACTTTTTAGAAACAAACAAGATCAAGAATTTTTACAGAATTTAGAAACCACTATATTAGAAAACTTAGAAAATGACTCCTTCTCAGTACATGATTTGTCCTCTAGCTTTGGTATGAGTCGAACTTCGTTATATATGAAACTTAAAAATTTAGTAGATCTTTCACCTCAAGATTTCATTATTCATACCAAACTAAAAAAGGCAAAAAGCCTACTTATAAAGGGCGAACTTAGTATTAAAGAAGTGGCCTATGGCTCTGGTTTTTCTAATCCAAAATATTTTAGCACTTCCTTTAAAAAGTTCTATAAACAAACCCCTAGTGGATTTTTAGATAGTTTACAAAAAAAATAATAATTTGTTTTTTTTAGTCATTAGATTACTCAATCATTTTAAAAGTGAATTTTTAGATAATTTGACAATAAATAAACCTATTGTGATGCTTTTCAAAACACAATAATAGTTAATAGAATTATTTTTGTAATCAAAATAAACAATCATGAGATATACAAAAAAATTATTTTTATTGGCATTTTTATTTCCTTTGATTCTGTTTGCGCAAAGAACGGTCACTGGTAAAATTACTGATAGTACTGATTTCCCTTTGCCTGGAGCATCAGTTCAGGTAAAAGGTACTTCAATAGGTACGATAACAGATTTTGATGGTGCTTTTTCTATTAACCTAGAGAAAACGCCAAGCACTATTGTTATTAGTTTTATGGGTTATGAAACTAAGGAACTAGAAATAACAAATCAAAAGAGTATTACAATTGCTCTTAAACAGGATAGTCAACAACTTGAAGAAGTTGTAGTTATTGGTTATGGATCAGTAAATAGGAAAGATTTAACAGGAGCTGTAACATCTATTAAACCTACAACTACGATTACGGAGCAATCTAAAGGCTTGGAAGATATAATTAAAGGTAGGTCAGCAGGTGTGCAAGTTAGTTCTAATGGATCCGAACCTGGGTCAACCACGTCAATTAAAATTAGAGGATTAAGTAGCTTAACTGCTAATACTGAGCCCTTGTATGTTGTCGATGGAATTATCATGGATTCTGCTACAGAAGACACAACAGATCCAATATCTGGATATACACCGCCTCAAGGAGGTGGACTTTATGGTGTAAACCCTGCTGATATTGAAAGCATTGAAATATTAAAAGATGCTTCTGCAACAGCAATATATGGTTCTAGAGCTGCAAATGGGGTTGTTATTATTACGACAAAAAAAGGAAAAAGAGGAAAGGCAAAATTTAATTTCACAACTTCATTAAGTATAGGAAAGGTAGTTCGTAATATAGATGTTTTAGATACCAGAGGATATGCTAATTATGTAAATGATGTAAGAGCATCTGTAGATTGGGAACCCGCATACACAATCGATGAAAATGGTAATATTTTTACCACGGGTATTGATGTTGATCCAGTTGAAGTAGTAGGTATTGATTGGGCAGAAGATACATACCGTACTTCAATGCTTAGAAAAAATAGATTATCCATCTCTGGAGGTGGAGAAACAGGTGATTATTATCTTTCAGGAGGAATGGTCAGCAATCAAGGAACTTTCCCTAATGCTTTAGCTGAGGCCTTAGATTTTAACTTAAATATTAATCAAAATCTATCGGATAAATTTAAAATAGGGGTAAAAATTGCTACGACATATACAGATCTTTCCTCTTCAAAAGGGCCAGATGAATATGGTGGTGCAAATAATAGTATGGTGCGCCAAGTAATATTAGCAGCTCCAATGTTAAATTTTGTAGATAACAATCAAGATCCAAATGATATAGAAGAAGAATTAGATGGTCCTAGAGCTTGGGTGGCTGATTATGATGATGATGCTCAGGAAGTACGTGTGCTGGGTGCAATCACTATGGATTACAAATTTTCTAAAGCATTTAAATACAGATTGCGTTTTGGAGGTGATTATAGAAATAAAGAAAGGAGTTTCTGGTATGGTAAAGCAATACGAAAAGGTAATGATCCTAATGGTTTAGCAGGGCTTAGTACGTTAAATAGATTTAGATACAATATTGATAATACTTTAACGTTCAATAAATCGTTTAATAAAAATAATAGAATTAATGCAACTATAGGTGCTTTAATTGATAAAACAAGCCTTTATAGAACACGATATTCTGCTAGTGATTTTGCTGATCACTCATTAAGAGCAGATGGCATATCTTTTGGGGCAGTATTTTCTCCCTTAGTAATAGATTCTGAATATCCAACAATAATATCATTTATTAGCCGTATAAATTACACCCTTTTTAACAGGTATTTATTAACAGGTACAATTAGAGCAGATGGAAGTAGTAAATTTGCTCAAGAAAATCAATGGGGTTATTTCCCAGCAGTTTCTTTTGCATGGAAAGCAAGTGAAGAAGCCTTTTTAAGAGATAGTAAAACCATCTCAAATTTAAAACTAAGATTAGGATATGGTGAAGTTGGAAATCAAAATATCCCACCGTATAGTTATTTAACACCATTTGGGGCTACTAATTCTGCACTTTCAGATGCAACAGGTGGTAGTTTAATTGCTGTGGTGCCACAAAATTTAGCCAATCCTGATTTAGTATGGGAAAAGGCGGTACAATACAATGCAGGAATTGATTTTGGTTTTTTTGACGATCGTATAAATGGTACAGTTGATGTTTATCATAAAAACAGTACAGATTTACTACTAAAAATTGCTTTGGGACCTACTGCTGGATTCAATTTTTTAACCGCTAATCAAGGTGATATTGAAAATAAAGGACTAGAAATATCCTTAAATACAGACATAATTAAAAAGGATAATCTTAGTTGGAATGTATTTGCCAATGTTTCATTTAATAAAAATAAAATTAGCGGATTAGGACAAATTAATGCTGCTGAATTTGGTAATCTAGGAGAGGTAACCGCTTTTTTAGGAACTCCAATTTCTGGTGGAAGCTATTTTAAACAACCAGCCAATATTTATATTGAAGGAAGAGAAGCAGGATTGTTTTATGGTTATGAAACCAATGGTATTATTCGTACTGAAGAGCAACTAATTAGTACAGCAACAGGAGATCCATTACAATATGGTGGAACAGATTTGAGAGTAGGAGATGTGTATTTTGTGGATCAAAATGGAGATGGAAATATTACAGATGCAGATAAAACAATTATCGGAAATCCAAACCCCGATTATACTTTTGGTTTAGGATCTTCATTTGATTATAAAGATTTTTCTCTAAGCCTTATGTTCAATGGTGTATATGGAAATGATATTGCTAATGGAAACTTGTTTCAAACAGCCTATGCTAATGGTTCGACTAAAAATGTTCGTGTAATTGCCTATGAGGATGCCTTTAATGCAGATACCAATCCTAATGGGGCTTATCCATTAGTTGGTGTGGGTGAGGTTGGTGTAGATTATACAAGAGATTTTAATGATAGAATGATTGAAAATGGTAGTTTTTTAAGATTAAGTTATGTTACATTAGGTTACAGTATTCCAGTAGAACATATTGACTTTATTGATGGTATTAAAATATCTTTTTCAGGACAAAATTTATGGTTGTTAACTGATTATTCTGGCTTTGATCCAGAAGTAAATAGTTTTGCTTACGATCCAACACGTACAGGTATTGATTGGGGTTCATTCCCTAATCAACGTACATTTACATTTGGCATTAATGCTTCATTTTAAAACATATATGATGAAAAATAGAAACAAAATAATAGGATTACTTATAGTAATATTGACAACAGTATTTTTAAATAGTTGTGAAGATCAATTAACAGATATTCCAGAAAATCAATTTACTGAAGTACAAGTGTTTTCTACTGAAGCAGGAGTAGAAACAGCAGTTAATGGGATGTATATACAATTACAAGGCTATGATTATTATGGTACAGGTTTGCGCTTGTTATTATGGCCACATTCAGGGAAATATCATTCAAGACAAAATGCAAACTCTGATGCTAATAGATTAAATATTACAAATACTAATATAAATTTAGATCAGGTATGGAGAGGTATGTGGAAAACGATAAATCAAATAAATCTTGTATTAATTAACGTAGAAGGTAATGGTCTAGATAATGAAGCAACTAGTTTAGGACAAGCTTATTTTTTACGAGCAGTTGTTTATTTTGATTTAGTACGTATGTTTGGAGAAGTACCAATTAGAACTTTGCCTACTACTAAAGATGATATTCATATTGCAAAAAATACCGAAGAAGAGGTTTATAGTCTTATAATTGAAGATTTAAAAAAAGCTGCCGATCTACTGCCAGATGCTGGTGAATATATAAATGGAAGACCTCTAAAATATGCTGCCAATGCATATTTAGCAAAAGTATATGTTACACTTGCTGGTCGTAATGATGCGAGTCAAAATTTTCCTGAATTTAATTCGGTTACCGAATCAGAAATAACAACGGCTAGTATTACAGATTTTTGGCAAGAAGCAAAAACAGAATTAGATTATGTAATTAACAATGGAGGTTATTCTTTAACTTCAACTTTTTCAGATTTATGGGAGCAAGATAGTAGAAATACGTCAGAATCTATTTTTGAATTACAATATGGACATGTAGGTACTTCAAATTCAAATGGTATTATTAAAGATGTGGTGGCAAAAAATAGTCCAAATGTTGGAGATGTTAATACTTGGGGACGTATAAGACCTAACAAAGAAATGTTTAATGATCATATTATTCAGTATTCTGGTATTGATTATACAGGAGTAGATTTTATCCCTGCAGGAAGTACTTCAGATGATGTATTATTAGATGAAAATGTAGCGGACCCTAGAATTAACGAAACCTTTCTATTCAACTTCTACAATAGATCTACTAACAACGCTTTAGTAAAAGTATTTCCTAGAAAAGACAGAGGAAATGATGCCTATGCATACCTTAAGAAATATAGAGATTTAACGTATAATGGTACAACTACTATTGAAAATTTAATTGTATTTCGTTATGCAGATATTTTATTATTAAGAGCTGAAGTCGAAAATGAAATTAGTGGACCTTCAACAGCTTATTCATTTGTAAATGAAGTTTTATCAAGAGCTCGAACAACAAGTTCTGGTACCACAACGCAACCAGCAGATTGGGATGCAACAAGTATTCCAACACAAGATGATTTCCGTGAGCGTATCATGAGAGAACGCGAATATGAATTAAATGGTGAAGGTCATGAATGGTTTGATATGAGAAGACGTGGTTTAGCTCGTTTTCAAGAACAAATTGACCACCACAATGCGGCAGTTGATTTTTATACATCTGAAGGTAACAAAGATTTTATCTTTATGAATATTGAAACTGAAGGAAAAATTCCGATACCATTAGCAGAAATATCTGGTAATAATTTAATTAATGAATAGAATTAATAATTGTTAATTAAAATATTTTTGAGGCTGTTGTATTCTCAATAGCCTCAATAGTATCTTTACTATTCTCTATTACAATCGTTTTTAAGTGGTTGTGATATCTTAAAAATAAGCTGTTTTTAAACTCTAGCGAAACAAAATAATTAATATTCATTTTAATATATGATTTCATGCAAATCAAAAATTATTTTTCTATAATTTTCATCTTTTCTTTGGTGTCATTTGTATATTCACAACAAGAAAAAAAACTAAATGTTTTATTTATTGCAATTGATGATTTAAAACCGACTCTAGGAAGTTTTGGAGATACATTTGCGATTACTCCTAATTTAGATACATTTTCAGAAAATGCTACTGTTTTTTTAAACAATCATTGCCAACAGGCAGTTTGCGGACCTTCTAGAGCGAGTCTAATGACTGGGAAAAGGCCTGATTATACAAAGGTTAGAGATCTTAAAACAAAAATGAGAGATATAAATCCTGAGATTGTTTCCATACCACAATATTTTAAAGAGAATGGCTATACAACAATGGGAGTTGGAAAAATTTATGATCCCAGATGTGTTGATAAAGATATTGATAAACCTTCGTGGAGTATTCCCTTTTACAAAGAAAGGAACCTAGAATTTCCTAAAGAATATGGTAATCCAGTATTTGGTTATTATCAGAATAAAGAAATAAAAGCTAAAATAGCTGCCTTAATAAAAGAAGGTAAAGAAAAAGGAGTTAAAAACCCTACTAGATACGCTAGAAATAAGTATAAACCACCTTATGAGTCTAGTAATGCTCCAGATGAAGCCTATATGGATGGAGCCATTGCCCTAAAAGGTTTAGAGTTAATTGATGAAGTGAGTAAAAAACCTTCAGAACCTTTCTTTTTGGCTATTGGTTTTAAAAGACCTCACCTACCATTTGTAGCACCAAAAAAATATTGGGATTTATATGATGAAAGTAAAATTCCTTATGCTGCTTTTCAACAGAAATCTAAAAACGGACCAGATATAGCCTTTCATAATTCAGGTGAATTAAGAAGCTATAAAGACGATGCAATTGAGTATGTAATAAACGATGAGAATTTGTTAAGCCTTGATAAAGAAACTCAAAAAAAACTAATTCATGGGTATTATGCAGCTACAAGTTTTGTTGATGTACAAGTGGGTAAAGTTCTAGATAAACTAAAAGAAAAAGGACTCGATAAAAATACAATTGTTGTTATTTGGGGAGACCATGGTTGGCATTTGGGTGACCATAGTATGTGGAATAAGCATTCTGCTTTTGAACAAGCAACTCGATCACCCATGATGATTTATGTTCCAGGTGTTCATAAAGGAATTCAAGTTAATTCTCCTACTGAGTTTGTAGATATATTTCCGACTCTTTGTGAATTAACAAATTTAGAAATCCCTACTATTTTAGATGGTAAGAGTTTAGCTTCAATTGTAGAAGGTAAGAGTACTAGTGTGAAAAATTATGCGGTAAGTCAACAACCACGAGGCAAAAGAATAGGTTATAGTTTTAGAACAGAGCAGTACAGATACACTGTTTGGGTTGAAAACAATAAAAAAAGCACAGATAATATTTCTGAAATAGACATTTTTGCACAAGAATTATATGACTATAAAGCCGATCCTTTAGAAACTATAAACCATTTTGGAGAAGAAAAGTACAAAACAATACAAAAAAAATTAATTGCGTATTCCAAAGAATTTTTTAGATCAGAACATGCTAAAGCAAATAAAAAAACAACTTCTACAGAAAGCATTAAGGACATACTAAAGAATAATTATCCGAATGAATCCTTTTTCATCGGGACTACTTTAGGACGCGAACAACTTGGAACAGATATAGAAAAACTGTTCTTAAAAGATTTCACCTATGCAACATCAAGAAACTTTGCCAAACAAAGGCTTGTACATCCAAAGCCCAAAGTGTGGAATTGGAAGTATATTGACCAGTTTATTCAATTCGGAATAAAAAATAATATAGACTTAAGACTGCATTCACCTATTAGTCCACAAGCCTCAAAATGGGCAAAATCAGATGAGCGGACAGCAAAAGAGCTCAAAAAGAACATGACCGAATATCTGAAAGCTTTAAGTAAAAAAATCAATAATGAGAATACAATTAAATGGATGGAAGTTGTTAATGAAACCGTTGAAAGAGATGGCGAATGGTTTCAAGACAAACCTGGCGTAAAAAAATGGGAGAACCCATGGGTTAAAATGGGCTATGATAAGGAAGGTGTTCCTATATATATTACTCGAGCTTTTAAAATAGCAAATAAATATGCACCTAATATTAGTCAAATTTATAACCAACATGGTGGAATGGAACCTGTAATGTGGGAAAAGGTTAAAAAAACAATCCTCTATTTAAAAGAAAAAGGATATCGAGTAGATGGACTGGGTTGGCAAGCACATTTAAAGGCTCATTCAAGAGTTGTCGATGATCCGAAAAATTTAAAATATTTATCAGAATTAATAGATTGGGCGCATTCGAATAATCTTGATTTTCACATAACAGAATTTGATTATCATATTAAATCAGGAGATAATACACCAGAAAACTATAAGAATCAAGCTGAAGCCTACGCTGAAATTTTAAAAATTGTATTGGAAAAAAGGAAATCAGGTGTGGTAAGCTTTAATGTTTGGGGTATTATGGATAGTGCTGATGGAAAGAATAAACATCGTTTTTTATATGATAAAAACAATAATCCTAAACTAGCCTATTTTGCCATTATAAAAACACTTAAGACAAGTAAATAGAAATGAAGGAATTATTTCATATTATTTTATCTAAACACATGAAACGAGCATGTGCGATTTTGACATCCAAGGGAATGATTAATAGCGAACACCGTGTGTTACCGCTAAAAAATAAATTTTAAACACATGAAAACATTAAAAACAATAGTATTACTAAACACAAGAATAATTCTTGTATTGTTTTTGTTGTTTGTTTCCTGTAATACAAAAAAGAAGAATACCCAATTAGCACAAGTAATAAAACCAACTGAAACTAATGTTTTAAAACCTAATATTATTTTTATAATGGCAGATGATTTAGCAACACAAGCCATTAGTGCCTATGGTGGTATTTATAAAGATATTGCACCTACACCTAATATGGATAGAATTGCCAATGAAGGTATGCTTTTTCAAGATGTATTATGTAACAATGCTATTTGCGGACCCAGTAGAGCAGCTATTTTAACAGGAAATAACAGCCACATCAATGGGTATTACAAAAATGAAAGTGGTGGGAGATTTGATGCATCTTTATGGACATTTCCACAAGAGTTCCAACAAAAGGGTTACCAAACCAGCCTATTTGGGAAATGGCATTTAGGATCAGAACCTAAAGGATTTGATGTGTTTAAATATCATAATTCGGCTAATCAGCAAGGTAATTATTGGGATCCAATATATAATGAAAATGGAAAAGACATTAAAGAAAATGGTTATGCAACTAATTTAAGCACAGATTTCGCGATAGATTGGTTAGCCAATAAGAGGGATAAAGAAGCTCCTTTTATGATGATGCTACAATATAAAGCACCACATAGATCCTGGATGCCTGACACTAAATATGAACAACTTTGGGACAAGATAGATATGCCATATCCCACAACTTTTAATGATGATTATAAAGGTAGAAGTTTAACAGCTGGTGATACCGAAATGACAATGGATTATTTCAGTAGACGAGATATGAAATTAGAAAGACCTAAAGAACTTAAAGGTAAAGAAAGGCTGCTGTGGGATTTTTATGGTAGCAAACCAAACCAGATTGTTCAACCTTCTGGGATGACAAAAGATGAAGGAAAAAAATGGCGTTATCAAAACTATATTAAAGACTATTTAGCTTGTGTAAAATCAGTTGATGATAATATTGGTCGTGTTTTAGAGTATCTTGACCAAAACGGATTAGCTGAGAATACGATTATTGTAATTACATCTGATCAAGGTTTTTACCTTGGAGAACATGGTTTTTTTGATAAACGATTTATTTATGAAGAGTCTATCAGAATACCATTTTTAGTAAGATATCCTAAGAATATTAAGGCAGGAAGTGTAAACAATGATATTATTACCAATATGGATTTTGCACCAACTTTACTTGAACTAGCAGGTCTTTCTACTCAAGAAGAAATGCAAGGAACTAGTTTTGCATCTAATTTAAATGGAAAGACACCTGATAATTGGCAAAAAGCTATGTATTACCACTATTATGAATATCCATATTGGCACCACGTACAACCTCATTATGGTATTAGAACTCAAAAATATACCTTAGTACATTTCTATTACAACATTGATGTTTGGGAATTTTATGATTTAGAAAAAGATCCTAATCAAATGAGTAATAGTATCAATGACCCTCAATATGCATCAATCATAATAAATCTTAAAAAAGAACTTAAAAACTTGATGGTAGCATCAGAAAATGATAAGTCTTTAACAGATTTTAGAAATATTACAGATACAAACTTTGGTTTGATTGTTGATAAAAAAGAAGGAGCAACTTCAGTTCAAGACATTTTAACTAATAAAGAATAATTTATGACTAAAACTATAAATATTATAATAGTAACATCCTTATTAATTGTTTTATTTTCGTGTAAAACTAAAAATGCAAAAACAGAGACCAATTTAGTTACTGAAAGTACTGTTACAAACACGACAAACAAACAAAAGAATATTTTAATGATAGCGGTAGATGATTTAAAACCCTTACTAGCTCATTATGGACATCCAGAAATGCACACGCCAAATTTTGATCGTTTGGCAGAAATGGGTGTTTCTTTTACCAATGCAAATGTACAATATGCTGTTTGTGGTCCTTCAAGAGCAAGTGTGATGACAGGTGCAAATCCTGATAAAACAAAAGTATGGGATTTACATACCAATTTTAGAGAATCAGCACCTAATTTAATCTCAATGCCAGAGCATCTAATTAACCAAGGCTATGAAACGACATCGGTTGGTAAAATTTTTCACCAAGGATCTACTTCACCAGGACACGATGAGAAAAGTTGGAGTATTCCACACACTGTTCCTACTGATTTTGATCCAAAATATGGAACACCTGCCTTTAACTTCTATCAAAATCCTAAGACTAAAGAAGCCATGGCTGAATTAGAAAAAGAAGCAATTGCTAAAGGAAGAAAGAGAACAAGAGGTTATGTGTTAAAAAAACTAAGACCTAGCACCGAGGCTGTGGAAGTATCTGATGAAGCTTATCTCGAAGGCTTATATACCAAAACCGCACTTAAAAAATTAGATCGATTACTTGAAATAGGGAAACCTTTCTTTTTAGGAGTTGGTTTTCAAAAACCACATTTACCTTTTGTAGCACCTAAAAAATATTGGGATTTATACAAAAGAGAAGATATTGATTTAGCCAAATTTAGAGATTTATCTGATGGAACGCCCAACATTGCCTATCATTCTTTTGGCGAATTAAGAGCGTATTCTGACATCGACAGCAGTTTAAGTTTTGGAAATCAATTACCAGAAGCCAAACAACGAGAACTCATACACGGATATATGGCAGCCATCTCTTATGTAGATGCACAAATAGGAAAATTACTCAATGCATTCGAAGAAAAAGGAATTTTAGACGAAACTGTAATTGTATTATGGGGAGATCATGGCTATCATTTGGGTGATCATACTTTATGGTGTAAACATTCCAATTTTGAACAAGCCACACATATTCCGTTTATGTTTGCTGGACCTGGTGTAGCAAAAAACAAAATGGTGGATAATCCTGTTAATTTAGTTGATCTATTTCCTACAATTTTTGATTTAGCAAACGTTAAACAAGTTGAACAAACAGATGGTAAATCACTTATTCCATTACTCGATAATGATGCAAATACTACAATTGATGTAGATTATGCCATGAGTCAATATGGTAGAGGTAAAAATAAAGATAAAATGGGCTATTCAATGCGTACAGAACGATATCGTTATACAGAATGGCACGATAATAATTATAGAAGTTACGATGCCTACTCAAATGATAATATTATAGGATTTGAATTATATGATTATGAAAAAGATCCTTTAGAAACTCATAATTTAGTAAAAAATCCTGCTTATAAAAGTGTAGTTACTGAACTAAAAGCAAAAATGAAAAATCATTTAACAACAGTAAATAGCAAGTAAAAATAAAGTAACTTGTTCATCTTGTTTTGTAAATTTTTATTCAGCTAGTTAGTCGCAAAATTTTACATATTCGTTGATGTTAAGAATGTAAATAAAAATAATAATATATTCATCCGATGAAAAAAATAGTAACATTTATAGTATTTATCTTATTAGTTTCGTTTAGTTGTAAAACGAATATAACAAAGGTAAGTCCTGTTCAAAAGAACTCAACAAATTCTCAAAAACAACCAAATATTTTGGTTATTTATACGGATGATCTAGGATATCATGATTTAAGCTCTACAGGTTCTATATTATACGATACACCAAATATTGATGGGCTAGCTGATGAATCAGTAAGCTTTACCAATGCGTATAGTAACTATCCACGATGTGTCCCTTCTCGTTATGCCATGATGACGGGTACTTATCCTGTAATAGAAAGAAAGGGCAATATGGCCATGGCTACAATTAATCCCTCTAAAAATTTTATAAAACAGTTTACAGACGCAGGTTACAATAGCTCTTATGTTGGGAAATGGCATTTAGGAAAAAGTGACTGCAATCCAAAAGAATTTGGTTTTACACACATGTATGCAGCCGGTCAAGCAGGTGGAATAGGCAGCCATTTTTATCCTTTTAATACACAAAAAAATGGAAAACCAGCCAAGTATGATGTGCCAAATGTCAAAGAAGATGGTGTAGAAGGTAATTATTCGACAGATATGCTTACCAATGCAACAATCAATTTTATAAAAGAAAATCCAAAAGACAAACCCTTTTTAGCTGTTTTGGCATTTTATGCGGTTCATACACCTATTGAAGCAAAAAAAGAAGATATAGTACGAAACAAAAAACAACTTAAAGAAATTGATTTTGGGAATACGCCAGAATACGTAAAGCAGGGTGCAGGACGAAACAAAAAGCGTCAAGATGATCCAGCTTACGCAGGGATGGTGGAAAATGTTGATGAAAATGTGGGTAGATTGCTAAAGACTTTAAATATGTTAGGAATAGCCGACAATACAATTATAATGTTTTCTTCAGATCATGGTGGCTTGTCTAATGATGGCTTTCAAGGAGAACGCCATTTAGCTACAACAAACTTTCCTTTAAAAGCGGGTAAAGGTTGGTTGTATGAAGGTGGTATTAGAGTACCCCTTTTTATAAAATGGGCAAATCAACTTACACCAAGAAAGGATAATGAATCTATCGTGTTAGGTATGGATATGTTTCCTACATTATTAGATATGTCAATTAATAAGACGGTTGTAGGTCTTGACGGTAAGAGTTATAAGGATGTTTTAGAGGGAAAAGATAATTGGAAAGATAGAACGGTTTATTGGCATTCAAGTAAAGCAAGACCACATAGCACAGGTGATAGTAAAACTTCAGTGGTACGCTCTGGAGATTATAAATTAGTACACTTTTATGAAATTGATAAAGTAGAGCTCTATAATTTAAAAGAAGATATAGGTGAAGCAAATGATCTGTCTAAAAAGATGCCACAAAAAACACTAGAAATGATGAAACTTTTAACAGATTGGAAAATAGAATATGCCGTGGCTAAATAGTTGAAATTTGGTAAAAAAATAGACTTATAAATCAAAATGAGAGAAAACCATATAAAAATAATTCTAAGAATAGGTGTTTTTGGTGTATTTTTCGGACACGGTATGGTAGCAATTAATGGTAACTATGCTTGGCTTGAATTATTAACCACTGTTGGTTTTTCAAAAGATTATGCCACATTTTTATTACCAATTATTGGTTATTTAGATGTAATTATTGCTTTTTTAGTATTATTTCTACCATTAAAGATTATATTAATTTGGGCAGTAATTTGGGCATTCTCAACAGGATTAATACGACCATTTTCAGGTTATCCTATTTGGTCTTTTGTAGAACGCTTTGGAAACTGGACTGTACCATTGGTATTATTGTTAGTACAAGGATTTCCTAAGAAGTTTTCAGACCTTTTTAAGATATAAGATTAAAATAAAAAAAAATGAATATAAAATATACACCCATTCAAGTAGTTATCGTACTATTTATAGCAGTATTAATTACATCGTGTAAATCAAAACAAATTACAGATGTTACGGTAAGTTCAAACCCATACAATCCTGTTGCAAAAATGGATTTGTTAAAACAAAAAAACGGTAAAAATACTACAAAAATGCATTTTTTAGTGTTTGGTGATTCCAAAGGAAGATCTCCTTTTAAAGATGTACTAAAAAGAGCAGATTTATTACAACCAGAATTTTGCCTTACAACCGCTGACTTGGTCAATAAAGGTGCAGGAGAACAAGGTAAAATAGATTATGCCCAATTAGATAAAGATGGTGGTTGGTTTATGAAAAAATATCCCATGTGGCCAACTGTTGGGAATCATGAAGAAGCAGGAGGAAATGATGGTTTAGATAACTACATCAATTTTTTTGGAATGAAAAAAGCAATGTATTCTTTTGAATATGGAAATGCGAAATTCATAGCATTGCCTTGGCCAAAAATTAAAGACGACCAACCAAAATTAGATTGGTTAGAAAGTGAATTGAAATCTGCTAATGGAAAACATATTTTTATTTTTAAACACAGACCACACTACGATGTGGGGTCTAAAAAGTATGAAGATGTAGAAGGTGTGCCAACAAGCGTTACCAAACTATACGATAAATACAAAGTAACTGCTGTTTTTAGCGGACACGATCATATTTATTATCGAACTAAAAGAAACTATACAAACTATATTATTTCAGCTGGAGCTGGGGCACCAATTTATGCTCTAAAAAGAGAAAAGGATGCCATAAAAGGTGATGTATATTACGGTAAACGTCTATATAAAGAAGTAAAGGATGGAGCAGTTCCCTATAAATCTGTAGATGCAAAAGGTAAAGTAACAGATATCGCAGAAGAAATGTATTATGTGCTTTCTGTAATGATTGATGGTGATAGAATTAGCATTGAAATGATTGATGCTTTAACAGGAAAAGTTTGGGACAAAGCAGTAATTACTAATGAATTTAATGCCGAGAGTACTTTAGATACGACTGAGGTAGAAGATATGGAAGAAGAAATAACTACAACACCAACTGCAAACCCTAGAAAAAATACCATTCTAATTGCCGCACATCGTGGTGGTTATGAAAAAGATTTTGAAGATAAAGCACCCGAAAATTCTATGGCTAATATTCAAAATGCAATTAATCAAGGATTTGAATTATACGAAAGTGATGTGCAAAGAACAAAAGATGGAAAATTTGTAATAATGCACGATAAAACCATTGATAGAACAACCAACGGAACTGGCGAAGTTTCGGCAATGACTTATGATGAACTAAAAAAAGTTAATTTAAAATATAGTAATGGCGAAGTTAGTACAGAAAAAATACCATTATTAGTAGATTTTGTTGCAGCAGGAAAAGGAAAAGTGCTTTTTAAAATTGATTTTAAACCCTCCATAGATTATTTAGATGATTTATTGGAAGAAATTAAAACTGCTAATTTACAAGGTGATGTTATTTTACGTTTTAAATATAAAAGAGCTACAGCAGCAAAAGTGGCAAAATATGATGTAAATGAAATACCAACCATATTATTTAGATTAAAGAAATTAGCAGCATACAAAGAATTGCTAAGTGTGTATTATCCAAAAATGATTTCTATTTGGGAAAAGAAAGAATTCTCTGCAGAGCATAAAAAAATAATGGAATTGGCATCTAATGCAAATATTACGATTGAAGCACACACTTTTAGAGGTAAAAAGTCTGTACGAGAAGATTTATGGACGGAACAATTAAAATATCCAATTACAATTTTTCATACCAAATACCCAAAAGAATTTAGTAAATTTTTGAAAAATAAAAACTTGAGATAGATTGTATAAAATAATAAAATATCAAATCGGTTTTATAGTGTTTTTGAGCCTTTTTATAGGTTGTAAAACACAAAAAGAAAGCATTTCAAACTCTAAAATTGATTCGAAACCCAATATCCTAATTTTGCACGTGGACGATTTAGGGTATCACGATTTAAGTGTAAACGGTTCACAAATTTACCAAACACCAAATATTGATAAATTAGCTTCTGAATCTGTTACTTTTAATAATGCGTATGCCAATTATCCACGTTGTGTGCCTTCCCGGTTTGCAATGTTAACGGCAAATTATCCTATTAAAAACGGAAATGTTCCCGATGATGGTTTTGAAATTGAAACCTTGAATGATGATGTAAATAACATCAAACAAATTCAGAATTTAGGTTATCAAACTGCTTATTTTGGGAAGTTTCATTTAGGTGATAAACAAACCATTGAGAAGTTGGGCTTTGAAACTTCCGTTGCTGCAGGTCACGCAGGTTCACCAATCAGTTTTATCTATCCATTTAATGTAAAAAAAGGGAAAGGAAAATCTAAAAAATCTCCCATTCCAGATTTAGATGAGAAATATAAAAAGGGCGATTATTTAACCGATGTATTAACTTCTGAAACCATTAATTACATTAAAAATAGAGATCAAACAAAGCCTTTTATGGCGATGCTTTCCTTTTATGCAGTACATCAACCTTTGGAAGCTAAAGAATATGATATTAAACGTAACCGTAAAGAAATTAATGACTTTGATTATGGAATCCAACCTGAATATATAAAAGAAGGAACTGGTCGTACAAAAATGCGACAAGATCATCCAGTATACGCTGCAATGGTGGAGAATATGGATGCCAACGTAGGTAAAATACTTCAACTTTTAAAGGAGTTAAATATCGAAGACAATACCATAGTAATCTTTTCGTCAGATCACGGTGGCTTATCAAACGAAGGTACAAAAAAACGCAATTTAGCCACATCAAACTATCCGTTACGAGCAGGAAAAGGACATTTGTATGAAGGCGGAATAAAAATTCCATTATTTGTAAAATGGAACAAGCATTTAAAACCACATACCGAAGAAAAATCTATTGTAATGTTGATGGATATATTTCCAACCTTGCTAGACATTACGGATAATAAAAAACTAAAAACTGAAGGGAAAAGCTTTTTATCTGTTTTAAAAAGTGAAGAAAATTGGAATAACCGAACTATTTTTTGGCATTCTAACAAAGCAAGACCTGCTAATACAGGAGATGCAAAATCATCCGTAATACGTGAAGGAGATTATAAACTCATCGAGTTTTATGAGCAAAATCGTATTGAATTGTATAATATCGCTAAAGATCCTAGCGAACAACATGATATTTCAAAAGAAAACAAACAAAAAGTGGCATCATTATTGAAAAAGTTACACCAATGGAAATCTAATTCTTGAAATTTATATAATGAACTCTTTTAAACTATTTATTACTATATTTTTAGTGTCAATTAGTATACTAAATTTTGCACAAGAAAAAGCAACGTTTATAGGTAAACACATTGCTCCAAACAATGAAAATATCCATGTTTACGGTAGTAATTACATTAAAATGGATGGTAATGAAATGATGCTTCACAGACATTCAGACACAGTTTATAAACGAAAACATATAGAGAATTTATTTAATCCATTAAAAGCACGAACATCTGCTGGTATGTATATTGAATTCAAATCGAATAGTCCAAAGATTAAGTTCAAATTTAAAACGGCAAAAGGAAATCCTAAATATGCTTTTTTTACGGTCTTTCAAGATGGAGAGTTTGATCAACAAAAAGCCTTTAAATATGAAGAAGATGGGGAAATGGCATTAGAAATAATGTCTAAAAACAAAAATAAAGGAATCTTGTATCGCATTACATTACCATTAATAACCGACATCCATTTTTTAGGATTAGAAATAGAAGATAAATTCGAATTATGCGAATTAAAGAAGGAAGATAAACCAGTTTATGTAGCTTATGGCGATAGTATTACACACGGAATTGGTCAAAAACACACTGAAGAAACATATCCCTATCAATTAGCCGAAAAAATGGGTTATGAATTATTTAATGCTGCTGTTTCAGGTGCAAGGACATCTACTGTAATGGCAGAAATGATACGTGATGATTTTGATAAAATTGATATGATAACCGTACTAATTGGTTATAACGATTATAGCTGGAAAGGGCTTTCTGCCGAAGATTATGCCATGCAATACACCAAAGTACTAAATATATTAAGAGAAAAACATCTTAACACAAAAATCTATTGTATTTCTTTGACGCACACAACACAAAATATATCAAAAAAATCTGGAATTCCTGCGGATGATTATAGAAAAGTAGTTAGAGAAATAGTTGCAAAACGACAAAATAATGGCGATAAATACCTATTTCTAGTAAAAGGAGAAGATATTACAACCATAGCTAATTTAAAAGATAAAGTACATTTTTCGATAGATGGAGCAAAACTTTTTGCTGAAGCCTTGTATCAAGAAATAAAATAAACATTTAATAAAAACAATTTTAGATCGATGAAAAAAGTAATTCAAAATATACTATTATTCCTATTCATAGCAATTCCAACTATTTTAGTTGCACAAGAAGAAGGAACATTTAAAGGCAAACACATTGCACCAAACAATGAAAATATTCAAGTTTACGGTAGTAATTTCACTAAAATGGAAGGTGATGAAATGATAATGCATCGACATTCAGACGAAGCCTATAAAGGGAAAACAAAAGATCTTTTATATAATCCTGTAAAAGCAAGAACATCTACAGGTATGTATATTGAATTTAAATCGAATAGTCCAACCATTAAATTTAAATTTAAAACTGCAAAAGGAAATCCTAAATATGCGCTTTTTAATGTATTTCAAGATGGCGAATTTGATAAGAAAGAAGGATATAAATATGTAGAAAATGGAGAAATGGCATTAGAAATATCGTCTAAAAATAAGAATAAAGAAACTTTGTATCGCATTACGTTTCCATTAATGACGGATATTCATTTTCTGGGATTAGAAATAGATGATAAATCTGAATTATGTAAATTAAAAAGAAAAAGCAAACCCGTTTATGTTGCTTATGGTGATAGTGTTACACACGGAACAGGTCAAAAAAACACATCAGAAACCTATGCTTATCAACTAGCCGAAAAAATGGGTTATGAGTTATTTAATACAGCTGTCGGTGGAGCAAAAACATCCACAGTAATGGCAGAAATGATACGTGATGATTTCAAAAAAATAGATATGATAACCGTACTAATTGGCTATAACGATTATAACGGAAAAGGAATTTCTACTGAAGAATACACCAAGCGATATACCAACATACTTAATATATTTAGAGAAAAACATCCAGATACAAAAATCTATTGTATTTCGATGACATACACAACGCAAACCAATTCCAAAACTTCGCAAATTCCTGCGGATGATTTTAGAAAAGTAGTTAGAGAAGTGGTTGCAAAAAGACAAGAGAATGGCGATAAAAACCTTTTTTTGATAAAGGGAGAAGACATTACTACCAAAGCCAATTTAAAAGATAAAGTACATTTCTCTGTGCAAGGTGCCCATGACTTTGCAGAAGCATTGTTTTCTGAAATTGAAAAAACAAAATAGTACTAAATTTAAAGTGTAAAACATGAAATCATTTGTGTTCATAGGATTATTATTACTTACTATTGTCTCTTGTGCACAAAAGAACACAAAAACAGTAACTACAAAATCAGAATCTAAAAAAATATTACAAGCTAAAGAAATCATAAACGATAAAGGCTTTGATGATTTTGAGATGAAAAAAGAATTTGGAGGCATTACACTTCAAAATACAACAAACAATACAGAACTTATTTTTCAAGTAGCAACTACAAGACAACCGAAGTTCATTTATAATCTCGCAACTAGAATACCTATAATTACCTCTGATTATCCTAAGGGAAGTGTATTTCTGCTCTCTTTCAAAGCAAAGTCTACCATCTCGAGTTTAGAAACTGGAGAAGCCAAAGTTTTGTGGTTATTCAAGCAGTCTAGTTCGTATAAAGATAATATTACGGCTACTATTAGTTTAAAATCAGACTGGCAAACCTATTATATTCCCTTTCAAGCTACAAAAGAGATTAGTGCAGAAGATTTAGCTGTTATAATACAATATGGCTATAAAGAGCAGTCATTTTTACTAAAAGATATTAGTTTTAAAAGCTATGCCAACGGAACAAAAATCAGCAATTTACCTAAAACAAAAATCACCTATTCAGGTATGGAATCTAATGCACAATGGCGTAAAGATGCATTAGTTCGAATAGACAAAATACGAAAAGGAGACTTCTCCGTAATCTTGACTAAAAAAGGAACTCCTATATCCAATAAAATAGTAACTATAAAATTGAAAAAGCATTTTTTCTCTTTTGGTGGTATTATAAGAGCTAATTTCATTAACAACAATACTCGAGAATACCAAAATTTTAAAACTGCTTTTCAGCATGCCGTATTTGAAAATGATTTAAAAATTAAACATTGGATACATACATCAAGAAAAGAAGAAACCCTAAAAGCTATTTCAATACTTAAACAAGATAACATTAGCCTAAAGGGACATGTACTTATCTGGCCTGGTTTTAATTACCTGACAAAGAAAATCAAAGAAAATAAAGATAATCCTAAGAAGGTTACTAATCTTATAAATACTCATGTAAAAGATATTTTAACACTTACTAAAGGTGCTATCTCAAGTTGGGATGTCGTAAATGAAGTCTACACCAACAAAGATTTACAAAACATAACTGGCTCTGAAGCTTTGTTATACAATGGTTTTAGACTATCAAAAAAAATTCAGCCGTATGCATTACGATTTACGAATGAGTATGGTATTATCAGTAAAGGAGGTATTGATACTGCAAAACAAGAATGGTATTATAATTTCATAAAACGAATTGATAAAAATACTGGAGGTCTAGTACAAGGAATCGGTATACAAAGCCATATAGGAAGTGATCTTACACCACCAGAACGTGTTTTAGAAATTTTAAATTACTATGCCACTTTAGATAAAAAAATTAGTATATCAGAGTTTACTATGGATATTCAAGAACCTGAGATCAGAGAACAATACACACGTGATTTTATGATTGTAGCTTTCAGTCACCCTAATGTATCTGAATTCGTTTTTTGGGGATCTACCCAAGATCATCGAAAGAAAGTAGATATTTTTACCCCAAATGGAGAAATAGGAAGTATGGGAAAAGCCTACTTTGATTTAGTTCATGACCAATGGAATACAGATTTTTCAACTAAAACAAATGAAAAAGGCGCACTTAAAGGAAAAGGATTCTATGGTATGTATGAATACTCTTTTGTAGAAAATAATAAAGTAAGAACAGGGTCATTTGTTTTTGAACCAAATGCTAAAAACAAATTTGTTATTGCTTTGTAAACTACTGTCAAACACTAAGAGTTTGAATAAGAATGTCAAAATTTAAACTTAATTATACTCATAGTAGACTACATGGTCATATTTTTATTCTATTCTTGCAAGAATAATTATAAAAAAATGAAAAAATTAGTAATAATATTAGCAATAATCTCTTATACTGGTAGTTATAGTCAAACAACCGTTACAGAGCGAATTACGGTGTTAGATGCAAATCATAATTACGTACTTACAAATGATTTATTCGAGGAAACAATTCCGTCTCCAATGACATATGACCCTTCACAGATTAGCACGAATGGTGCTGCTTTTGAGGTCGTATATCATAATTCTGATGGAGGTCAGAATGTTGATGGATATCCAAGTGGTAAAGTAGGAGCTTATAAAAAAGGAGGCACGTATTATCCAGGTGTTTTTGCTGCATGTGGCATGCCAGCACAAATCCAAAATATTGATGATGATTTTAGAATTAAATGGAATCCATATCAACTAGGAGTTGATGGCCCTAATGATCATTGGTGGGCTTCTATTAATGTGATTTTTGATAATGGAGCACAAAATGAGGAACCTATAACTGCTGATCGTGATTATGATTTGGTAATAGAATTTCAGCGTTATGACGAATATGAATTTGTCGATAAACCAAAAAAAACAGATCCTGGCCAAGGCGGTGCATACAATTATCTTTGTCGTGATGGTTTTGTTGATGATGGCGATGGGAATAATATAGCTCCGTTGCATCCTTTTGATGTTGTGCTTGAGGGAACAACATATCAATTTGCAGTGCGTTATAAGTTTTTCAACTACCCAGCTGGTTCAGATCAAAACAAACTAGATAAAAATAATAAAGTACATATTAAATTTATTTCTCTAGATATTGACAATGTAATGCCTTTTTTAGATCATACGTTAAAATCATTTATAGATGTAACCAAAACATATTATAGTTTATATTTAGATACTTTACCAACAGCAGAGGAAGACTTAGCCGATCAAAAAGTTGGTTTGGATGATTTGTGGGTAAAATCAATTGCTGCAGGATATGAAGTATATAAGGATGCTGGTGATAACGATGGAGGAGATCCTAATAATGGAATTACTTTAGGACAACATTATTTTTTAACAATTACGGATAATGATGCTCCAACTGTGGTTGCAAATTTAAGCATTGTAGCAAGTGAAACAGATATTGATTTAGTATGGGACATATCAACTGATGCTGAGTCAGTCAATGTAAGCATAGCAGAATATAAAGTATATCGTTCAGAAAATGGAGCAGCTTACATCTTATTATCAGATAAAATTTATCAGGAAAGTTATACAGATCATACCACAAATAGTGATTCTGATTATTCGTATTATGTAACCGCACTTGATCGTTCTCTTAACGAATCAGATCAATCGAATATCGTGACAACAACTTCTTTAAGTGTTTATGAAGCTGATTTTGAAACTTTTAAAGTTTATCCAAATCCAGTAAATACTATTTTACATATTGATGGAAGAACTTCTGCAATTGAAAAGATGGAATTGTTTGATGTTTTAGGAAAGAAAATATCCGTTTCAGTAAATACATCAGACAACAGTATGGATATATCCAATTTAGAGACAGGTATTTATTTTTTAAGGATAAAACAACAAAGCATCAAAATCATTAAACTATAAAACATTTTACAGACCAATTCATTTGAATAAATTATGATAAAATCTATTACAAAATTGGTATTCATTACCATTTTAATTGCCTTTACCAATAATTTGAATGCGCAAATTACAACATCATTATCCACAGTTAGGGATAAAACGGATTTAGATATTGGTTTTAATCGTAGATCAGATAATGGTACTTGGTGGACAGACAACACTTTTATTGATAGAGTTGCTGAGATGAACCCAGATGTTTTAAGATATCCTGGTGGTACACAAGCGAATTATTGGGATTGGACTACAGGAAAATTTTTAGACAATACAGATAAAGAATGGGGTAATAAAGAAATTCTCCATATACCAGAGTTTTTAAATGCGCTTCCTGATCGCACAAAAATAATCTATGTGGTTAATATGGCAAGACCAACACCTGCTACAGGAGTTAGTGTACTTGCTACAGAAGAAATACTAAAAAGCACGACAACTTTAAATGCCAAAGTACAAGATATGCTTAATGCTATTGCTGAATTTGATGTACAAGGAAAATTACCTTACGCTATAGAATTGGGTAACGAATTCTTTTTTGGAAATGAAGAAAGTGGTATTTTTCATATTACAGAAGAAAACGACGGATGGCATTCTGGCTGGGATACGGCCAATGACCAAGCATTCGTTTCGGCTAGTAAAAATGAAGCAACTGTTATAAATGCTAAATTTTATTTAGACCAATGTAAAGTTGTGGTGAATGCAATAAATTCCGCCTATCCAAATATGAAGTTTGCTGTGACAACCACCAAAAGTGGAAATGGAAATTCATCAAGAGATCATTGGAATAACACTATTTTTGATGAATTAGAAAACAATCCAGAATATACAGATTTACAATCAAATATTTATGCAGTAACGCAACACCATTATTTAAGCACCAATTATGGTGACCAAACGGTTATCTTTGACAATGCAACTACAAAAGTGGCTATCGCTGAAGGAATTCAATACCCAATAGATAGACAGGCAGATTATGATATGGTTCCAGATGATTATAAAATTTGGTATACAGAATTTGGAGTATCTAAAGACACTGCAGTAGAAACTTGGGCAACAGGTGTTCGTTATGCTGCATTAATGATTAGTTGGATGAATAGAGGTGATAAAGTAGGGCAGTTAGACTATCATTATATATCACACAATAGTACGATAAAAGTCGATACACCTATGAAACTTGCTCCTATTGGTATTGCAGCCAAACTATTGGCAATGGCATCGGTAGATATGGATGAAATGCAAGAAATAACATTTAATAACAATCCAACTTCAGTAAATGATGTAAAATCCTTATATGGTTATAAGTTTAAAAATGACGAAAAAGAAACTCTTTTTATCATAAACACGAATGATACTAATTTACAACAAGTAGAGTCAAGTGGTTTATTTACATATACAGGAGATTACACAGAAACACGATATCACTCAAATACACCTTATGTTTCAGGCGTTTATGAAGGACACTCAAATATTGTTTCAAATATTTCAAATGTGAGTACTACTAGTTTTACAGCAAAGAAATTTTCTATAACTACAATTGAAGTTACTAATAGTGCGCTTGAAATAGCAGATAATAGTATAAATAGATTAACTGTTTACCCAAATCCAGTAGCAGAGATATTGTATTTTAAAGGTGATATTTATAAAATTAAGAACATTGAACTGTATAGTGTTTTAGGAAAAAAATTATCAGTTCAAGTAAATATATCTAATAAAAGTATGGATATATCAAATTTAAAATCAGGTGTTTATTTCTTAAAAACAAACAATCAAACTATAAAAATATTAAAATTATAAAATGCAGAAATATAGTGTCATTTTAGTATTGTTTTTAAGTTTTAACCTGTTTAGTCAAACCAATTGGTATGTAGATTATCAGAATGGAAGTGATTCTAATAACGGAACATCTTTCGCAACAGCAAAGCAAACGGTAAATTATTTAACATCAAATAATTTAATTCAACCAGGAGATACCGTTTTTATTATTGGTGAATATCACAACCCAAGTTATAATCCTAATTTTACGTATGGAGGTAATAACGATAGAAACAATCCACATATTTGGCATAAAGAAAATACCATTAAATTAAATAATTTACACGGTTCAGAAAATAACTATATAATTTTTAAACCTTACGATAGCAATACGGTTTTGAAAGGCGATGGTGCAAATATTCTTAGAATATCTAATTCATCATATATAAAAGTACAAGGTTTTGAAATTTACGGAGAAGTAGATAATATTCCTATTTCAACAGCAGAAGGTTTACTAACAGATGGATTACAATTTTTATATTTGGCAGATAATGTGGTAGATGAAAATCATCCAACTTTAAGTGAGGTTTTGTATAGAGTTACCGTTGGTACGACAATTCAGCAAATTGAAAATACCACATACTCAGATTTAGGAGGAAGTGCAATCAGACCGTCATATCCGGACACGCGAGGTTTTTATATAAGTGGTTGTCATCATATGGAAATGACTAATAATACTATTCATCATACGCCTGGTGGCGGATTGCGAGTTTCTGAAAGTTCGTTTGTAAAAGTATTGGAAAATGAGATATACAATTGTTCTGGGAGATCGTATTCAGGCACACACGCTTTAGTTATTACAAAAGCAAAAGAGGATAATGCCAATGCTTCTGATGATCCAACTTACAGTATTGTAGTGGCAAAAAATACCGTTAGAGATAATTTTAATGAAGTATTTTCTTGGTCACCACAAAAAACAATTATTACACCAAGAATTGATGAAGGAAAAGGCATTTCGCTACAACGAAACAACCTAAACCCTTGGGAAAATGGAAATATGCGTATTTTAGTAGAAAATAATTTATGTTATTGGAACGGATTTAGTGGTGTACATTCTAATGATGGTTGGCATATCGATTTCATAAACAACACTTGTTATATGAATTCTTATACCAATACAGTAACTTACGCTGATGACCAAAGTGGAAAAAATATTGGTATAAGCACTTCTGGTGGTGATGATATAAAGATTATTAATAATATATCTACCATTGATATCGATTGGGATGGCTTCGCAATTGCAGCAAATGAAACGAGTAATTTAACAGTGTCAGACAATCTTATTTTTGGAATTAACGGAACCCTAACTGAAGATGATGATGTGACAGCAATAGAAGTAAATACGACCATTGCTAATCCATTTTTTATAGATGCTACTATGTTTGATTTTGGATTGCAACCCAATTCGCCAGCAATAAGTTTAGCAAATACAACCTATGCACCAACAGATGATTACTACGGATTTTCCAGAGATGCAAACCCAGATTTAGGTGCAATTGAATATGGAACAACTGTTGGAATAAGCGATTTTAATTCAAATAAAGTAAATGTTTACCCAAATCCAGTAAATAATATCTTACAAATTGATGGAACAATTACTGAAATCGAAAATGTTACATTATATGATGTTTTAGGAAAGAAAATATCTATGGCGGTAAATAAAACGGATAACAGTATGGATCTATCGAACTTAAAAACAGGTGTTTATTTTTTAAAAACAAACAATCAAACAATAAAAATATTAAAACTATAGAAATCGTTTAAGGCTTAACTAAAATAAATGATCCAAGTAAATAAATATATTATAATTTCACTATTAGTCTTTCTTTTTTCTTGTAAAGTAAAAAAGCAAAAGCCCTTCTCTAAAAATAAGCAAGAGACTTTTTCTTTTGTGCAATTATGTGATGTTCAACTTGGTTTAGGAGGTTATGAAAATGATATTAAATCATTTAAAATGGCCGTAAAAAAAATAAATACACTTAATCCTGATTTTGTAGTTATCTGTGGAGATCTTGTACAGAAGCGAAAAGACAGTTCTTTTTCTAACTTTAAAAAAATCAATACTACGTTTAATATGCCGAGTTATATTGCTCCAGGAAATCACGATGTTGGCATAAATCCAAATAAAAAAACACTTAATTATTATCGAAAAACTATTGGCGATGATTATTATGCATTTCAACACAAAGGATATTTGTTTGTAGTAACTAATTCTCTATTATGGAAAGCAAATGTAGCGTATGAATCTGAAAAACATGATAATTGGTTTAAAGAAAAGATTAAGAATAAAAGTATTAATAATAGTCCCGTATTTGTGATTGGGCATTATCCTTTATATATAATAACAATTGATGAAGAAGAAACATTTGGAAACCTACCTTTAACTAAAAGAAAAGAATTATTAGACTTATTTAAACAAAATAATGTTGTGGCTTACTTGACTGGTCACGCTCACAGAAGAGTAATAAATAAGCAGGATAATATTCAGTTAGTGACTGCTGTAAGTATTAGTAAAAATGCTCGTAATAGTCCTTTAGGATTTAGAGTTTGGAATGTTTCTTTAGATAGTATAACGCACCATTTTGTTCCTTTACAACCATAAAGTTAGAACCAAAACAAATAGAAAAAAGATATTAATTATATCAGAACAAATAAAAAAAATAATAAATTTAAATAGCATTTTAATGAAACATAAACTTTCATACTTGTATGTTATAATACTATTAATCTCTTGCAAATCAAGTCAAGAAACCACAACAATAGTAAAAGAAAATCAACCCAATATTTTATGGATTGTAACCGAAGATAGTAGTCCAACATTATCTTTTTATGGTGATTATACTGCCAAAACACCCAATTTAGATGCTTTGGCAAAAGAAAGTTTAGTCTACGATAATGCTTTTGCATGTGTTGGGGTTTGTGCACCTACTAGATCAGCTATAATAACAGGAATGTATCCAACAAGTATTGGTACTATGCACATGAGAACAGGAAAAGATGTTTTTTCGTGGGGAAAACGGGAGTATAAAAAAGATATTCCTATTAAAGATATCACTGATAAACCTATTCGTCAATATGCAGCAGTTCTACCAGAAGAAGTAAAATGCTATACGGAGTATTTACGAATAGCAGGTTATTATTGTACTAATAATTACAAAACTGATTATCAATTTGCTGCACCAGTAACTGCTTGGGATGAAAATAATCAAAAAGCACATTGGCGAAATAGACCCAAAAACAAACCTTTTTTTGCGGTGTTTAATATTGGAACAACACATGAAAGTAGGTTGTGGAAAAATGAAAATTTGCCCTTGACTGTAAATCCTAAAGAGGTAAAAGTACCACCTTATTTACCAGATAATGAGGCTACAAGACTTACTATCGCTAGACATTATAGTAATGTAGAATTGATGGATGCAGAAGTAGGTGAGTTTATAAAACAGCTAAAACAAGATGGTTTATACGACAATACTATTATTTTCTTTTATAGTGATCACGGTGGTCCGTTACCAAGAGAAAAACGTGAAATTTATGATAGTGGATTAAAAATTCCTTTCATGATTAAGGATGTAAATAGTAAAACAAGAGGAAGAACAGATCGCTTAATTTCTCAAGTGGATTTTGCGCCTACAATGCTGAGTTTAACCGCTACAAAAATACCAGAATATATTGAAGGAAAATCTTTTTTAGGCAACCAACAAACCGAGCCAAGAAACTATGTTTATGGAAGTTCGGATAGGTTTGATGAATATACAGATAGAATACGATCTGTTAGAAATAAACAGTTTTTATATCTAAAAAATTATTATCCAGAACTACCCAAATATAAGGACATTGGCTATAGAAAAAATATACCTATGATGCCGGATTTTTTAAAAGAAAAAGAAAATAATAGTTTAAATGACAAACAAAAAATATGGTTTACAACTAAAACAGAAGAAGAACTATATGATTGTGAAAATGATCCATACAACTTAAACAACCTTGTTGCTGACCCTAAATATGCTAGTCAGTTAAAAGAAATGCGAAAAGCATTAGAAACCCACCAGAAGAACAAAGTTGATTATGGAATTTTACCAGAAGCAGAATTTATCAACAGCATCTGGCCTAATTCTGAACAACCAATTACAGATATAGCTATTCTTAGTATTAAAAATAAAAAAGTAGTACTAAAGTCCAAAACTAAAGGTGCTTCTATTGCTTATTTTGTTTCTGATAAATCAGATGAAAAACTAGATTTCAATAGTGGTTGGAAATTGTATTTTGAACCAATTACAGTTCAAAAAGGAAAGTATATCTATACTATGGCACAACGAATTGGCTATAAAGAGAGTGTGATTAGGGTAGAAAAAATGTAAAATAATTTTCATTTTTAGCACGTACTAATTTATCAATAAGTACCTCAAAAAACCTATAAATCGTAGGGTAATCTACTGTACTACTAATATGTTCACTTTACTAATAGCTATCAATTGATAATTTTTATACTCTTAATACTATTTATCAAACCCTATTAAATTATAGTAAAATTATCTTTGTATTCATTTAGTATGTAAAAAATTCATTTATGAGAAAACAGTATATAATACCTATGATTT
>JAOZLL010000034.1 GCA_029934835.1 Flavobacteriaceae bacterium
ACACACCATGTTGCCCAAAAATTAACGATAACTACTTTATCTTTAGCTTGGTTGAAATCATAATTGGCTGTATTTAATCCTTGTAAAGCCCAATCATAAGAGTTTAATTTAACTCTATTTTCTACATTTTCAATTCCTGGAGAAAAAGAGATTTGACGTAAAATCCATGCTTTTGACTTTGGATATAGTAATAAAGCAATTACGACTACGAATAGAATATTGGAGATTGATTTTTTGGTGAGTTTCATGTAAAAAATATTAATATAAAAATTATCACGCAAAGATACGCAAAGAAAAACCGCTAAGTTTCGTAAAGAAAATTTACTGAACTAGCGGTTTTGATATAGTAACTTAAAAAACTATTTATTCTGTTTTTTAATTAAATTTAAAGCACTTCCTTCTTTAAACCATACGATTTGTTCTGCATTATAGGTATGTGCTAATTCAAAAGAATCAGAACTACCATCGGCGTGTTGTAGGTTCATTGTTAGGTTTTTACCTGGAGTGAACTCAGTTAAACCTGTAATTGCGATGGTATCATTTTCTTGCACTTTATCATAATCAGCAGGATTGACAAAAGTCAGACCTAACATACCTTGTTTTTTAAGGTTTGTTTCGTGAATACGTGCAAAAGATTTAACAACCACTACTTTAACTCCTAGAAATCTAGGCTCCATTGCGGCATGTTCTCTAGAGGATCCTTCACCATAATTCTCACCACCAACAACTACTGTTGCAATATCTGCAGCTTTATAAGCTCTTTGTGTTGCGGGTACAGCACCATATTCACCAGTAATTTGATTTTTTACTGTATCAGCTTCCATATTAAATGCGTTGATTGCTCCAATCAAACAGTTATTAGAAATATTATCAAGATGTCCACGGTATTTTAACCAAGGTCCAGCCATAGAAATATGATCTGTAGTACATTTTCCATGTGCTTTAATGAGCAGTTTCATATCCGTATAATCTTTACCATCCCAAGCAGCAAAAGGAGTCAATAATTGTAAACGTTTAGATTCTGGATTTACTTTTATCTCAATTCCACTTCCGTCTTCTGCAGGAGCTTGATAGCCATTATCTTTGACATCAAATCCTTTTGGCGGTAATTCGAAACCTGTTGGTTCTGCTAAATGAATTTGTTCTCCACTTTCTGTGGTAAGTGTATCTGTCAACGGATTGAAATCTAATTTACCTGATAAGGCAATCGCAGCAACCATCTCTGGTGAAGCTACAAATGCATTGGTATTTGGATTTCCATCGGCTCTTTTTCTAAAGTTTCTATTAAACGAATGTACAATAGAATTTTTCTCCTCTTTCTCAGCACCTGGACGATCCCATTGTCCGATACAAGGACCACAAGCATTGGTAAATATTTTAGCACCTGCTTGTTCGAAAATGGCTATTAAACCATCGCGATCTGCTGTATAACGAACTTGCTCAGAACCAGGATTAATCCCTAAAGTTGCTTTTGGTTTTACTCCTTTGTCTAAAGCATCTTTTATGATGGATGCAGCTCTTGATAAATCTTCGTAAGACGAATTGGTACAAGATCCTATTAAAGCCCATTCAATATCAGTTGGCCAATCATTAGTTTTAGCTGCTTCTTTCATTTCTGAAACAGGAGTTGCTAAATCGGGAGTAAAAGGTCCGTTAAGATGCGGTGTTAACGTATCTAAATTGATTTCTATAACTTGATCAAAATACTGCTCTGGATTTGCATAAACTTCTGCATCACCTGTTAAATGTTCTCTGACATTATTTGCCAAATCAGCAACATCAGAACGATCAGTTGCACGTAAATAACGTTCCATACTGTCATCATAACCAAAAGTAGAAGTCGTTGCGCCCACTTCAGCTCCCATATTACAAATAGTACCTTTACCAGTTCCTGATAAATTGATGGCGCCATCACCAAAATATTCTACTACTGCACCTGTTCCACCTTTAGCGGTTAAGATACCAGCTACCTTTAGAATCACATCTTTTGGTGCTGTCCAACCATTTAATTTACCTGTTAATTTAATACCAATTAGTTTTGGCATTTTTAGTTCCCAAGGCATTCCTGCCATAACATCAACAGCATCAGCTCCACCAACTCCTATAGCAATCATTCCTAATCCACCGGCATTAACCGTATGCGAATCGGTACCAATCATCATTCCACCTGGGAAAGCATAATTTTCTAAGACTACTTGGTGAATAATTCCTGCACCTGGTTTCCAAAATCCGATACCATATTTAGACGAAACAGATTCTAAGAAATTATAAACTTCATTATTTTGATTAATAGCTGTTTGTAAATCTTTAGTTGCCCCAATACGAGCTTGGATCAAGTGATCTAAGTGTGTTGTAGAAGGCACAGCCACTTTTTTCTTTCCAGCCTGCATAAATTGCAATAATGCCATTTGAGCTGTTGCATCTTGCATGGCAACTCTATCTGGCGCAAAATCTACATAAGACTCACCTCTTGTAAATTCCTCTAAAGTTGTGGAAGGATGTAAATGAGAATACAATATTTTCTCGGTAAGTGTTAAAGGTTTATTGAGTACTTTACGAATATTTTCAATTTTTGAAGGTAATTCTTGGTATACCTTTTTAATCATGTCTATGTCGAATGCCATAATAGTTTAGTTAAAAGTTTAAAGTTAAAGGTTGAAAGTTAGGATGCTTAAATTACTAGCATTAGTTTTTAAGAAACTCTCTTTGACCTTTTGCAAAAATAATATTTAAAAATGAGAATTGAAAACTATACAGTATTTTAACTAATTAAAAACATATAAAGCAATCTGTTTTTAATTAATTATAATATTCTTGTTTTTTACTATATAAAATGCTAAAAAATACGAATATGATAATTACAAATGAATCACCTCACCATAAGCATCTGCGACAGCTTCCATAACAGCCTCACTCATTGTTGGGTGTGGATGAATAGTTTTTAAAATATCATGACCTGTAGTTTCTAGTTTTCGTGCGACGACTGCTTCTGCAATCATATCAGTAACGCCTGCCCCAATCATGTGACAACCCAACCATTCACCATATTTAGCATCAAAAATTACTTTAACAAAACCATCTGGCGTTCCAGCCGCTTTTGCTTTTCCTGAGGCAGTAAAAGGGAATTTTCCTACTTTAATTTCATGACCTTTTTCGATGGCTTGTTCTTCTGTAAATCCTACACTTGCTATCTCAGGTTGCGCATAAGTACAACCTGGAATATTACCATAATCTATCTTATCAGTAGTAATTCCTGCTATTTTTTCAACACAAGTAATTCCTTCTGCAGAAGCTACATGTGCTAAAGCTGGACCTGCAACCACATCTCCTATAGCGAAATAACCTGCTACACTTGTTTGATAGAAATCATTGACAATAATTTTATCTTTATCAGTTAGAATTCCTACTTCTTCTAAACCGATGTTTTCGATATTTGTTTTGATTCCTACTGCTGATAACAAAACTTCTGCTTCTAAAATTTCTTCCCCTTTTTTTGTTTTTACAGTCGCTTTTACACCATCACCAGAAGTATCAACTGCCGTAACTTCAGCATTAGTCATTACTTTAATCTTAGATTTTTTTAACGAACGAGCAAACTGTCTTGATACATCTTTGTCTTCTAAAGGAACAATGTTAGGTAAATATTCTACAATGGTTACTTCAGTTCCCATGGAGTTATAAAAATAGGCAAACTCGACACCTATTGCGCCTGAACCAACAATGATCATTGATTTTGGTTGTTCTGGTAACGTTAACGCTTCGCGGTAGCCAATTATTTTCTTTCCATCTATTGGCATGCTAGGCAGTTCGCGTGAACGTGCACCAGTTGCAATTATGATGTTTTTGGCTTCGTAAACCTGCGTGTTATTCTCAGTATCGGTTACTTCAATTTTCTTATCGTGTAGTAATTCACCATAGCCTTCAATGACATCAATATTGTTCTTTTTCATTAGAAAAGCAACTCCTTTGCTCATAGCTTCGGCTACACCTCTACTTCGTGCCACTACTGCTTCAAAATCTTTGTCAATAGCTTCAGCTTTTAATCCGTATTGATCTACATGTTTTAAGTATTCATAAACTTGTGCTGATTTCAGCAAGGCTTTGGTTGGAATACAACCCCAATTTAGGCAAATTCCACCGAGGTTCTCTCTTTCAATGATACCTACTTTCATACCTAGTTGTGCTGCTCGTATTGCTGCAACATAACCTCCAGGTCCACTTCCTAATATTAGTATATCGTATGTCATTTTCTGAATTTTAATGATTGGCTGCAAAGGTAATGAAATTAGATAGACGCTGGATGATAGACGGTGGGCGTTAACAGGGTAAACACACCCTTTTTAATAATCACTGAATATCAGTAAGTTATTAGCTTAATACATCTACATTCTACAGTTTTTTGTATTCATAGTGATTCTTTACGAGATCGCTTATCGTGCTGTTATTAAAGTTATTACACGGAGTTCCGCAGAGAATGCACAAAGATTCACAGAGAAAAATATGAGTTTGCCTTATGGGCGCTATCGTGAATCAATAAAACCCCTTGCCCTATTGCTATGACAGAAGGTTTTCTCCCCCAAAAATTATTTAGTTGATTAACTATTTTAAAATTAGATTTTGAGCTTCTAATTTTTCTACACGTTGAATAAGACTTTGTAGTTCTTGCACTTTTTCATCAAGGTTAGTAATCTTTTGATCTTGTAGTTTTACGATATTAACCCATTCTTTATTATTAAGTCCTACAGATACATTAATAAAACTCAATTTTCTTCCTTCTGAAGAAGACCATGCTTTTCCTATTAAATTATGAACATTTTCAATGCTAAAATTGCTAGGTTTAATTGCTATTGCATACCCGTCATTATAACCAGAAGCAACGATGTAATCTCCTTCTGAAACATGACCAATAACTAAAACAGGAACTTGTCCTAAAAAGCCTACTTTTTCAAATTTAGCTTCTTCTCCATCATTAGGCATATTACCTAGCACAATTGGATTCCTTGAGATAGACATGACTTGGTCAGCTCCCTCAGTTATTTTGGATATTTTACCATCTTTAACTCCGACAACCGTACCAAAAATAAACTCTTCATTTGGGTTTTCTTTTTCGAGCCATTCTGCATAATCTGCTCCTTTGGATCCATAAATAACACCTTGGTCTCGGGCAAGTTGTAATGCTCCAATTTTTGCAGCATTTACTGCAACTTCCCAAGGAGTAATAGATATTATACCTAAGAAGCCTCGTTCTGACGCCCATGTTACCATTGGTGAAAGCATATCACTTATATCAGGAATGGGGCTAGGTTCGGGTATGTCAAAAAAGCCCTCTGGATGAAATTCAGGAAACTCAGCTGCACCAAAATCTAGTGTTGGTATTTCTCCTCCTGAAAGTCTTGGGAATCTACCTTTATTAAAGTGTAGATGTGGAAATGAGGTAGGAGCAATCCAACTCCCACCAGACATATTAGCTGAAGGCAATTGCCCGCCACTCAATGTAGGAAATCTTCCTGGGTCAAAACCAGGCCAGCTTCCACCGTCAAAAATAGCATTATAGGCACTACTTAAATCATAAAAATCACTCATTCTTGGGGCTGGGAAATTTCCCCAAGTATCTTCTGATGCATCAAAGCTTTCTATACGACCTGCTTTATGATCAGGTTGACCTGAAATATCTTCGGCATAGAAAGTAATAAAATTATTGGCCATAGACAAATTGCTTTGGTCAATTTGAATAGCAATACCATCAGCATCTCCTCCTTCTGAGTTTTTAAACCAAGCAATATGTTTTCCTTTTATTGCGCCATTTCCTCGTACTATTAAATTGGCTAAAACAGCATTTCCTTCAACTGAAAAATCATCTTCTAATGTTGTTGCTCCTGTTACAGTAAGTATATTATTTAAGTTCGTTTCACCAACAACATTCAAAGCTGCATCTAGTTGTGAATCTCCATTTACAATCAAATTATTTTCAAGGTTTGTTTCACCCAACACATTAAGTGTGTTATTTAGAATTGTAGCTTCATTAACGGTTAAAGTATTCTCTAAAATAGCACCACCTACAACATTTAAGGCATCATTTAGGTTTGTAACACCAACAACATTAAGGTTTTCGTTTAAATCTGTTGATCCATTAACGATAAGATTTCCATCAATTGTTGTATCACCTGTTACATTAAAATCATTATTAAATTGTACAACTCCATCAACGTTTAAAGCATCATTTAGATTTGTAACACCAACAACATTGAGGTTTTCATTTAGATCAGTAGTGCCATTTATGGTAATATTTCCATCAAACGTAGTATCGCCTGTTACCCCAAAATCAGCATTGAATTGTACAGCACCTTCAACAGTTAAATCGCCTTCGAGATTTGTGTTTTCTAAGACTTGTAAATTACTTTGCAAAAGACTTTCCCCATCAACTGTCAAATTACCCGATGCTGTAATATTTCTATGATACGCATAAGGTACATAAGTTAGTTTTTGTGTGCCCAATTCTCTAAAGTTTACACCTGCATTAAAATCGATTTCTACTTGCAAATTTTTAGATTCGCCATCCCATTCAATTTCATCAAAATCATTTACAGAAGTTTGTGTTCCTTCTCCAATAAACAGATTAACTAGACCGTACGCATCTGTCATGGGTAATTGCGTTTCTTGATAATCGACAGTACCATTTAATCTTAAAATAGTAAAACGCATAGCAATTACTTTATTCGGTAATATATTTGACTCTGCATCGACACCTGGTATTTCTTGAGTTCTAGGGTTTAAAATAACTGCCTGATAACTAATAGCATCTGTTTGTGAAAAAAGTGTTACGGACATTACTAATAAGACGGAAAATATATAGAATTTTTTCATGATTTTATTGTGTTTTATTTAATTCAAAAATGATTCCAAAGCCAAAATTATGAGAAATGAATCGTAATTTCTCTCGATCTGGAAAAGTTGCAGCTTTTCTTAAACTCTTACTTTTTCCACCCATATATTGAATTAAAAAACTGGTTTGTTCGGTAATAGGATAAGTTGCAAATGCACCACCTCTAAAAAAGAATATTGTTTTTTCAAAATCATCAGCACCAACCAAATCATAAACTTGATTGTTAAAAGTCTGTGTTCCCTGTACAACGTATTCAGATGATAAGGCTCCTTTTAAATAGAAGTTCATTTTTTTGATATGCCAAACTTTAAAATCTAGTCCAGCATATAAACCCAAATAAGTTGACTCCCATTCCATATAATTCCCCAAAGAATCATCACTACCAATTGCGCCATAAGTATTGTAATTTAGTCCTGCTGATACAGCAATATAATCTGTAAAAGCTTTATGTCTAAAACCTATTGACAAAAAGGTTTGATTGGTAGATTGTAAATTATCTATCGTGTTATTTCTAGAATCATGATAATCAAAAGAAGTTATTGATTTACCTGTTTCAAAAAGTAGTTGTTGGCTATTTACTGTAAAGGGTACTATAAGTAATAGCGTTATAAAATATAATAATGATTTCATAAATACTGTTTTTATTGTTTGATTATTTGTGCTACAAAGTTTTTATTTCCGTTGGATAGTTTTAAGATATATACACCACTTGAAAGAGAATACATATCCATTTTATAAGATGTTTTATAGTCAATACTCTTATTTGATAGTAGTCTACCAAAGCTGTCGTATAACAATAAAAATAGCGTAGATTCTCTCGAATCACTTAAGACAATATTGATACTACCTTCTGTTGGATTTGGAAAAATATTTGCATCTAGTTCTGATACAATTATTTTAGATGCTATAAAAGGTTGCTGGAAGCCTTGCCTAATAGTAGTCTCTTGATTAGCAAACGTTCCAATAAGACTATTCTGCCCAACACTTTGGCTTATATAATAAGCTGTATTGTTGCTAACTAGTTCATTTGACGCTCCACTCATACCCAAAGAACTTCTTTGGACATTTTGAGCGAACACGAATAAGCTGTTTGTTAAAAATAAAATAGTAAGTAATTGTTTCATAAGCATTAATTTTGATAGTTAAAATAATTTACAACCCACATTAATGAATGCTTCCAAAAAATAATCAAATAAAGAAATAAATAGTTCTTTATTCTTAATAGATATAGCATCAAAAATATGACTGTAAATTTAATGAGTAAACACACTTCTACCATAAAAAACACTACGTCATTACTACTTCATTCTGTTTTTTATCGAAAAGTTGTTAAGACACAAATAATTATTATTTCTTTTATGTATTAGTGATTGAAATAGACTAAAAATTCTCTAAAAATTTAGATAAATTAGCATCGTGTTCCAGTTGCATTTTTTTACGTAATCGGTAGCGTGCCGATTCTACGCCACGTGGCGAGATATTGATAAGACTTGCTATATCTTTTGTATTCATATTTAGTTTCATGAACGCACATAGCCTTTTATCATTAGGCGTTAGATTAGGGAAAGAATTATTTAAATTTGTATAAAAAGATATATTTACTTCAATGAAGCTTTTTTCGAATTCTGTCCAAATGGAGGAAGTTGTATTGAGTTTTTTATTCTGAACAAGACGCAATAGTTTCTTTTTATTTGTTGCATCACTAGATTTTGCTATTTCTTTGAGTGCTTTTACAAAGTCATTATCAAATTCTGTTTGCTTTAGCAGATGCAACGTATTAATGGCTAGTTTTTTATTTTTTATTTCTAATTCATGTTGTAAATCTCTATTCTCTCGTTCTGCTAATAGTCTTTTTTGATGGTTGTATTTTCTCTTTATGTTGAAAAAATATACAACAATTAACATAGAAACTAACAATAAAATAAAAGCTATCCATAACAATTTATTTCTTTGTTTTAATAATGTATTTTTCTCTTGTTGATTTTTCAGTTGCTTTTCTTTTGCCTCCGCATTGTATTTTGCACTCATCTCGAATAACTTTGCATCTACTTTGTTAAAATAAATTAGTCGTTCCATTAAATTTGCTAAGTCTAAAAATTCAAGTGCTTCCTTATAGTTCCCTAATAGTTTATGTATTTTGGATAAATGCAAAAATAAACGCCTGCTATTTCGAGAAGGATAGTTTACTAGAAGATGTTCAACTGCCTTATTCATGATTACCAAAGCTTTTGTATTCTCCTCCTTAAGAATGTGAACGTTACTGTAATTAATACTTGTATTGATGATGTTTCTATGTTCATCAACTAGCGTAAAGTTATCAATAGCTTTTTGAAAATAAGATTCGGCTAATTGCTGTTTTCCTAATCTCAAATTATACACATGACCTAACTCATTTTGAGATAAAGCCAATAGTTTTAATAATTTTTCCTTCTCCGCTATTATTATACATTTCTTTGAATACTTAATGGTCGAATCGGGACTTGTACTTGTATTATTATATAATGTGGCTAATCTATTGTATGCGTGCGCCTGGTCTTTAAGGCGTATGTTCTTATCCTGAAGTACTTCTTTTAGCAAGGCTATTCCATCATCTGGTCTATCTTGAATTCTATACGATTCTGATAAACCTATCTTGCAGCTGTTAACTTCGTGCTGCATCCCCATTTTTTGGAATAATTCAGTAGCTTCTAAAATATATGGAATCCCCAAATGAGATTGTTCTTTTGAATCATATATTTCACCTAATTGTAGAAGGAGTTTGGCTCTAGTGATAGTATCATTTACTGAAGTGTTTCTTAACTTTCTCTTTACTATAAGATTGGTACTATCAAATACTACTTTCTTACTATACAAGCGTAACATAAGATAATGCAACTTGGATTTCTGCAATGCCGAAGGATTAACATAATTTTTGCTTAACTTTTGGTGGATTTCTTTTGCACTTTCCTTTTGATACTTTACAAGCATAAGTGCTTTTTGATAATCGCTGTCAAATTTAGAAATTGATTGACTTTGAACGGATAAGCCAAAGCAAAGTAGTAAAAATAATATGCTCCAATATTTTTTTAATTTCATTCTGAGTAGATGAAAGCTTCAATAGCACATCCTATAATTTTTTTGATAATCCATTTTCAATCCTTCTTGTTTTCTTTGTGTAATAACTTTTTCCAAGGATAAGCGGGCTGTTACCCAAAGAAAACACTAAGAGCCTCAAAGGTAGATAAAGATTATTAATTACTCTAGAAACTCAAAATAAGATTTAGCCTTTATAACTAACAAAATTTCGAGGAGTCTCGTATAGAGTTATTTCTAGTTTTAGATTTTTTGGAATATGTGAGCGAAGTTTATTCCAGATTACAACAGACATATTTTCGACCGTTGGATTGAGATCTTTAAATTCAGGTACTTGAATATTTAGGTTTTTATGATCAAACTCTTCTTCAATTTTATCTTTAATTAAATCTTTGAGTAATTTCATATCCATAACAAAACCCGTTCGTGGATTAATTTCACCAGTGACAGAGACAATAAGCTCATAATTATGACCATGAAAATGTGGATTGGCACATTTACCAAATACATATTCGTTTCTATCGTCAGACCATTCGTTATTATACAAACGATGGGCTGCATTAAAATGAGCTTTTCTATTTACAGTTACTATCATGGGGCTAATATAGGTAATTCAAATTCAGAATGGAGAATGTTGAAAGTTGAAAGTTGAAAGTTGAAAGTTGAAAGTTGAAAGTAGAATGGAGAATTAAAAAAAGAAAACCTAACAGATTTTTGAGGTCTGTTAGGTTTATTTGTTACTGTCAACTGTGGGCTGTGGACTGTGGACTGTGGACTGTGGACTAAAAACTGACTACTGTAAACTATTCTTCAGCATCATCCTCTTTATCTTCTTTTTTCTTAGTGGCTTTATTCCAAATTTTAATTTTATCTCCTTCTTGGATACTATCTAATACCTCAACATTGATACCATCAGAGATTCCTAATTTAATTTCTCTTTTTACAAATTTTTGATCTTCGGTCTCAATTTCCACATAAGGTTTATCTGTTTTTTTATCAAAACGTAATAATGCTTCACGGATGGATAAAACACTGTCTTTTTTCTCTAATACAATATTTGCATTAGCCGAATAACCAGCTCTCAGATAATAACCTTCTTCTAGCGTTACATCTGCTTTTATTTTAAACTGAACTGCTCCTTGTTCTTCAGTTCCCTTTGGTGCAATAAAATTTAATTCTGCAGGAAAAAACTTATCTTGGAAAGCACCTAATTCAATATCAATTTTGGTGCCTTTTACTAATTTCCCAACTTCAGATTCATCTACTTTTCCTTCAAAAATCATCTTGCTCATGTCTGCAATCACAGCTACAGTAGTTCCGGGGCTAAACGTATTACTTTCAATAACCGAACTACCTTCACGTATTGGTATCTCTAGAACCGTTCCTGAAATCTCTGCTCTAATGTTAGTATTAGCAGTTCTACCCATACCACTAGCAGCACCTTTTTTAATGATTTGAAGGTTGCTAGTTGCATTATTATATTGCTCTTTTGAATTGTTATAATTTAACTCTGCTGTTTCAAATTCTTGACGTGGGATTACGCCTTTATTAAATAATGTTTTATTTCTATCAAACAAAATTTTAGCATTATCACGTTGTAATCTAGCACTACGTACATTGCTTTGCGCTGAGTTTAGATTTTGTACATTTGGCACAACTCGTACCGTTGCAATAAGATCTCCTTTTTGCACTTTGGCACCTTCCTCTACAAATATCTTATCTACGATACCTGAAATTTTTGGTTTAATCTCGATTTCCTCCAACGGAATTACCGTACCTGTAGCTACAGATTTACGAACGATATTTGTTTTAAAAGGTGTTTCTGTTTCATAAGTAATAGCTGATTTTTGATTCTTTTTACCAAACCAAATTAATACAGCAATTAAAGCTGCTCCTAAGACTGAAAAGGTTATTATTTTTTTCATTTGTTATAAATTTTCTTGCAAACCTAGTTGTAACAAACAAAGGTGCAAAGTTTTTAATTATTGTTAGTGTTTATCCTTTTTTAACCACAGAGTACACAAAGTTTTTTCACAGAGTTGCACAAAGTTTTTTTAATAATTTTATATTTCAAATCTTTTTTATTCATCACGTAAAGCATCAATAGGTTTTATACTGGTAGCAATATGTGCTGGGATTAAACCGATTAGGGTGCCTAGGACAATTAATAGTAATACGGCAAATAATACTATTGGTATATTTACTGTAGGATTTACCAAAGGAACTACACCGCTTTGAACTCCATCTAAATTATCAATATAAAACAACAAGACACCACCAAAAATAATTCCTAATGCTCCAGCAATACTTGTTAAAAATACAGATTCTAAAACTATTTGTTGTTTAATTTCAATAGGTTTTGCTCCTAACGCTCTTCGTATTCCTATCTCTTGAGTACGTTCTTTAACAGTAATTAAAAGTATATTCCCTATCGCAAAAACTCCTGCAATTAATGTTGCAATTCCCACAAACCATGTTAGAAATTGAATTCCCGTTAAAAAGCCTGTAAATTGCTTAAATGCATTACCTAAATTAAAACTACCAAAAGCTCTTTCATCTTCAGGATCAACTTGATGTAAGTTTTTTAATAAAAGTTTTACATCCATTTCAATTTGTGCTATTTCATAATCTGGTTTTCCAGTTATCATCATCCAACCAATATTATCACCTTGATTGTAAATTTGCTGAAATGTAGAAAAAGGGATATGTATTCCTCCTTGTGGTCCTCCTCCCATATTAAACGGTTTATAGACTCCTATAACTTGATAATTAATACTATTAATCTTTATATAAACACCTATCGGAAACTCGTCAATCTCAAATAATTGTTTGTAAGATTCTTCATCTAACACACAAACTTTTTTTCGTTCATCAATATCATTGTCATTAATAAAACGGCCATAAATCAAATTTTTCTTTTCTACTTTATCTAATATTGGAAAATCTCCAAATATTCCTGAATCCACAGTTTTTAAACCTCTAATTACTTGACTTTGTGTTTGATTTCGTGGTACCACAAATTCTAATCCATCAATATTATTACGAATTGCAACTACATCAGAACTTTTGAGTCTAATTGTGCGTCCAGTTTGATATCCTTTAAAAGGTTTTCCTGTAGATTGTGCCCATACAAAAACAGAGTTAGTTGCCAAATCCCCAAACTGTTTACTAAAAAAATTTTCAAACCCACGAGCTAAACCCAATAATGCAACTAGTAAAAAAACACCCCACATTACACCAAAAATAGTAATTCCTGTCCTTAATTTATTTTTTCGAATTCCTTCGAATATTTCTTGCCATGTGTCAATATCAAATATAAATTTAAACATAATCTAAGCTGCGTTTAAGGCCTCAATAGGTTTTATTAGTGCTGCGCGTTTTGCAGGTAAATAACCCGCAATTAGTCCTGCCAGTATTAACGTTATTGTTGCCCCAATAAGCAACCCGATATCTACTGAAGGATTTTTTAAGAAGTATTTTTCAAGAGTTGGCTTTAAATATTTCAATAAAGAAACACCAACTACTAAACCACTATAACCAGCGATTGTGGTTATCAGAATAGTTTCTTGTATAATCATTCCAACGATTGATTTGGGAGTGGCACCTAATGCTTTTCTGACACCTAATTCTTTAGTACGTTCTTTCACTACAAAAACCATAATATTACTAATACCAATAATACCTGCAATCAATGTCCCAAAACCAATTATAAAAATCCCAATATTTAAACCCCACATGACCACTCCAACTCCCTTGCTCGCTTCTGCCATATTTTGAATAAGAATAGCACTCTGATCACGTGGTGCTATATTATGTTTAACCTTTAATTTTTGTCCAATCTTTTTCCCAAATGCTATCGCTTGACTATTGCTCAAAGTCGGTATAAATGTCAACCTAATACTATTTATATAATCAGTATTTCCATAAATAGATTGTATTGTTGATATGGGAGCATAAAGATATCGCTCATCGTTATCACCACCAGGATCTGAAAATACACCGATTACTTTATAATTAAAACCATCTATTGAAATATATTTATTTAATGCACTTCGTCGTCCAAACAAGTCTTTTTCAACCAATCGTCCAATCACCACCACTTTTGCTCTACGTTTTATATCAAATTGAGATAAAAAACGGCCTTCATCAACTTCGATTTCTTCTAAAAATTGAATATCAGAATGTGTTCCTCTTACCTGATTCATGGAATTCTCATCCTTATAAATTATCTTTAAAAATTTAGAATACATCGCTGTTATATATTGAATATTCTCCCCAAATTCATCAATCATATATGAATAATCATCATTTCTAAATTGAATTCTCCTACCAATTTGAAGTCCCTTATATGCTTTGGAAGTTTTACCTCTTTTAATGTATATGGCATTTTCTGCATCACCTGCAAAGGATTCTTTAAAGGTGTTTTTTAACCCATTACCAATACCAAACAATAGGGTAAAAAGCAAAATGGCAAAGGCTATCGTAAAACCTGTTAGGATTGTACGCAACTTATTATTGCTAATTGCTTGAAATATTTCCCTCCAACGGTCTAGATCGAACATTTATTTAGTTTATAGTTATAAAGTTGAAAGTGTATAAAGTTCCTAATATTTAAAGTTTCCATGTTGTTATTGCTTTTAACTTTTTACTTTTACCTTTTTAACTTTCTGGTCACTTACAATTACACCATCTTTTAATCGAATAATACGATCACTCATCTCGGCAATATCTTCTTCATGGGTGATTACAATTAGGGTCATTCCTTCATCATTAATTTGTCGTAATAATTTCATGACTCCTGCAGAAGTTTCAGAATCCAAAGCTCCAGTTGGCTCATCTGCTAAAATAACTTTTGGATTACCAACTAATGCTCTTGCTACTGCTACTCGTTGCTTTTGTCCACCAGACAATTCATTAGGTAAATGATGTGCCCAATCTTTTAAACCGACATTATCAAGATACTGCATGGCTTTTTTATTTCGCTCAGATCTTTTCATCCCTTGATAATACAATGGTAGCGCTACGTTCTCTAATGCATTTTTATAAGTAATTAAATTAAAAGATTGAAAAATAAATCCTAAAAATTTATTGCGTAGAATCGCTGCTTTTTTTTCATTGAGATTTTCAATGATTTGATCGTTTAAATGGTAGGTTCCAGCATCATGTGTGTCGAGTAAACCTAAAATATTTAATAGTGTTGATTTACCAGAACCAGAAGCACCCATTATGGAAATAAATTCTCCTTCTTTTATTTCTAAATCTAAACCTTTAAGCACGTGCAGTGAGCTTTTACCCATTGGGTAGGATTTATGCAGTTTTTTGATTCGTATCATTCCGTTAGTCTTAATGTAAGTATTTTAGCTACATTTACGTAGTGAAACCTACTACTAACAAAGCAGTAATTTTATTTGATAGTGTTTGTAATTTATACAACATTTCTTTGCAGTTTGTACTAAAACACAACAAAAAACATCACTTTGTTTTTGCAGCTCTACAATCTGACGTTGCAAGGGATATTTTGTTACAGTATCCTGTAAAAATTACTGAAAAAGATAGCATTTTATTAATACATAATCATAAAAACTACTCCGAATCAACTGTTGCATTGCTTATTGCAAGGCAGTTTACAAGGTTTTGGAAGCTATTACAAGTTTTTTGGATTATCCTCAAATTTATACGTAATCCTATATACCAATTTATAGCAAAAAATCGGTATCGCTGGTTTGGCAAAAAGGATGTTTGTATGATATCACATAAAAATGTGGCTAATCGTTTTTTATAACTACTTCACCTCATCGTAATGATCATCCCATTCTTTTGGTTGTGGTTCATGTAGTTTCCCTAGAGATTTAGCTACGATAGTCGCTACGGTTGCATCACCTGTAACATTAATCGTAGTTCGCAACATATCAAGTGGTCTATCAACGGCAAAGATTAATGCTAAACCAATAGGATATAATTCTGGTGGAAAACCAATTGATTCTAATACAATCACTAACATCACCATTCCTGCTCCAGGTACTGCAGCAGATCCTATCGATGCCATTAATGCAGTCAATACAATTGTCATTTGATTTGCAAAACCTAAACCTTCAGGCCATAAAACTTGCATAATAAAAACAGCTGCAACGGCTTGATACAAACTCGTTCCATCCATATTTATTGTTGCACCTACTGGTAATACAAAACTACTTACTTCTTTATCTACCCCAATATGTTCTTCAACACGCTCCATGGTTACGGGTAAAGTTGCAGCACTTGAACTGGTAGAAAATGCTAATAGTTGAGCTGGTGCTATTTGTTTTAAAAACCAAAGTGGTGGTTTTTTAGTGTAAATTGACATTACAGTTGTATAAATAATAATCATAATTACCAAACCTAAAACAACAACTCCTGCATAGTTTAATAGTGCAAGTAATATCGCAGGATCATCAGCCGTGACAATGACCGTTGCCAATAACGCAAAAACAGCATACGGAGCCGTAAGCATTATTAAATCGACCATCTTTAATACAACATCATTCAATGAATCAAAGAACGATTTTAACGGCTTGGCATCTTTTTCATCTATTAAAATAAGGCTAACTCCTAAGAAAATGGCAAAAAAGATAACTTGTAACATCAGTTTATTGTTACTCATTGCTTTTACAGCATTATCAGGAACCATATCCACCACAAACTGTAATGGACCAGATTCTTTTTGATTTCCAGCTTCCTTAATTCGAGATTGAATTTTATCACTTGAAGCATAGGTTTCTTTCAATTTTGTAATGGTCGTTTCACTTATTCCATTTCCTGGTTTAAAAGTATTGACTAAAGCCAAACCAATAGAGATGGCAATAACCGTTGTAAAAACATAAATACCTATAGTTCGTAAACCCATATTTTTAAACTTAGAAATATCTTTTAAATCAGAAATTCCTTTTATTAAAGAAGCTAAAATTAAAGGAACCGCAATGAGCTTTAACATCTTAACGAATATCGTTCCAAAAGGTTCAATCCAGTCTTTGACCAAATCTTTTCCCCAAGGAAAAGCAGTCATTAGTAATCCAAAAAGAATCCCTAAAACCATTCCTATCATTATTTTCCAATGTAAAGCTAATTTCTTCATTTGTTAAAAATTTTTACCGCAAAGACGCTAAAGCGCAAAGCAAAAGAAAGAAAAAAAATCTAATCATTCCCTTTAGAGTCTTATTTTAGTGTTTTATTATTAATTTTAAAATTTCGGAAAGTTACTAAAAATATATAACTATTATTCTAACAAGAAAACTGTATATTGCACACTTCAATAAATGAATAATAACCTCTCGATAATTATCGGGATAAAACTCAAAAAAAATGTCAGGAATTTTAGACTTATTACAAGGCCCAATGGGCAAAATGTTAATTGATGGAGCTGGAAAACAACTTGGAATGGGCGGAGAAAAAGCAGGTTCAGCCATACAAGCAGCTATGCCATTAATTTTAGGAGCTATGAAAAACAATGCCTCTTCTCCAGAAGGAGCTGCAGGATTGCTAAAAGCTTTAGGAAATGATAGCCACGGTGGTGGAATATTAGACAACTTAGGTAGTATCTTAGGTGGTGGCGGAATTGATGATGATGTCATGCAAGATGGTGCTGGAATTTTAGGTCATGTTTTTGGAGGAAAAGAAGAGAATGTGGCACAAGCTGTGAGTAAATCAAGCGGTGTTGACTTAGGTCAAGCAATGAATATTTTAAAAGTAGCTGCCCCATTTATTATGGGATATCTAGGAAAAGAAAAACGTGCTCAAGGTATATCTGATCAAAATGGAATTGGTGATTTATTAGGTGGCATGTTAGGTGGTGGACAAAAAGAAAGCCAAAGCATGATAAACCAATTACTCGACGCAGATGGTGATGGTAGTATTATTGATGATGTAGCTGGTATGTTATTAAGTAGTGGAGGCAAGAAAAAAGGTGCTCTAGGGAGTCTTTTAGGAGGTTTATTTGGTAGAAAATAAATAGACGTTAGACGAAATATAAATTATTTTAGAGAAAGCCTTGCGTTTGTGAGGCTTTTTTTTTGTTTTTACTGTTTCATAAACCTATCAAATAAAAAACGCACCTTATACAAAGTGCGTTTCTATAAAAGATTTAAATATTTTTACTAACAGCTACCCATGTTTCTCCATAACCAAACGAATTACTTCGTCAGCGACAACTTCTTGAATTCCTTCGTCTAAATGACTGGTAAAACCAACACATGAACAGTTAATTTCGCCCAATACATATTTGTCTTTAGATATCTTTTATATGATATAAATCAGATTTTATTTTTGATATCATTGTGTCATTCTGAACGCAGTGAATACTTTTTTCAATCTAGCAACAGATTCTTCCCTACATTCAGAATGACACCACAAATATTTTTCCTAAATTTGTGAAACTTAATTTTAAAAAAAATCAAATGCGATTATTCCAAGTAATTATTTTTAGTATAGTAGTAGGTTTATTTTTCTCTTGTGAAAATAAAGATGGAGACCAACAAATTGATGTAACTCTTTTGCAATTAAATGATGTGTATGAAATTGCACCACTTTCTGGTGGTAAAGAAGCTGGTATGGCACGAGTAGAAACCGTTCATAAAGAATTATTGTCGGAAAACCCCAATACCTATCTATTTATGGCTGGGGATTTTTTAAATCCGTCTTTAATAGGAACACTTAAATACGAAGGTGAAAAAATCAAAGGGAAACAAATGATTGAAGTCATGAATGCCATGAATTTTGACCTAGTTACTCTTGGAAATCATGAGTTTGACCTTAAAGAAAATGAATTACAAAAACGATTTAACGAATCTACTTTTCCTTGGACTATTGCCAATTCATTTCACAAAATAGATAGTATTACTGGTCCTTTTTATTCTGAGAAAAACGGTATTAAAACGTTTATTCCTGAAACTTATGTTATTAATGCAAAAGATGCAGATGGAACTAACTTAAAAATTGGAGTTTTTAGTGTTTGTCTACCTGTAAATGCTCCAGAATATGTACACTTTACAGATATTTTTGAATCTGCTGTTAAAGCACATGATAAATTAGAAAAGGAAACTGATATCGTGATTGGTATGACACACTTAGCGATAGAAGATGATCAAAAATTAGCAGCCATGTTACCAAATGTACCACTTATTATGGGTGGTCATGAACATTTTAATATGATTGTTCCTGTCGGAAATACTATGATTACTAAAGCTGATGCTAATGCACGTACGGTATATATTCATAAATTACATTTTGATAAAAAAACTAAAAAAGCGACTATTACGTCAACTTTAAAAACAATAAATGACGAGATAAAAGCAGACCCTGAAGTAGATAAAATTGTCAACAAATGGCAAGTAATTCTAAATGATAAAGTAGGTGAAGTAGTAAGTTCACCTCATGAAGTAATTTATATTGCCAAAGAACCTTTAGATGGTCGTGAAGTTACTATTCGTAGCGAACAAACCAATTTAGGAAACATGATTGCTAGTGCCATGCATCAAACTACAAAAGCAGATTGTGCCTTTTTTAATGGTGGCTCAGTACGAATTGATGATCAAATTCACGGTAATATCACAGCGGTAGATTTATTTAGAGCTTTGCCTTATGGTGGTGCTGTATTTACCATAGATATCAAAGGTAACTTCTTACAAAAAATACTTGATTTCGGAAAAGAAAGTAAAGGTAAAGGAGCTTATTTACAACGTGCCAATATAGATTGGGATACGGAGAATAACCAATGGCTAGTTGGTAGCAAACCAATCATAGCCACTAAAAAGTATGCTGTTGCGATAACCGATTTCTTATTAACAGGTTATGATATACCATTCTTAACACACGAAAATAAAAATATTTTAAAAGTACACGAACCGGCTCCAGATGTAGATGCTTTTGATGTACGGAAAGCTTTGATTGTTTATTTGAAAAGATTGGAGAAGTAGGATTATTCAATAATATTATATAATATGGGAAAAAAGTTGACAGTATATATGATAGATGGAACTGAGTATGGTCCAAGGTTGAGTGAAATAGGAAATTGGGTAGGAAAAGCAATATATAGCCCCAGAGCAACAATAAATAAAATCATTTCTAGGCCTGAGTTTGACAATCCAGGTGTATATTGTTTAAAAGGAGATCCAAATGATGAGGCTTTTGATGAAAAAATATATATTGGAGAAGCTGAAAATATTAGAACTAGATTAAAACAACATTTAAGTGATCCGAAGAAGGATTTTAAAGAAATTATTTTCTTTATTAGTAAAGATGAACTCCTAACAAAAACCCAAATTAAATATATTGAATCAAGATTAATTCAATTAGCCATTGATGCAAAAACAGCAGAAATTGAAAATGGTAATTTCCCGAAACTACCTACGCTACATGAAGCGGATATTTCAGATATGGAATATTTCTTGGATCAAATAAAACTAATTCTTCCTGTAATGGGTTTTAGGTTTTTAATTTCTACCTCAATTAAACAATCAGAAAAAGAAAATTTGAGTGGTAAAAAAATAAATATTGAGATATTTGAGATAAAAACAAAAACTTTTAATGCGAAAATGTATGAATCTGATAAAGGGTATATTATTTTAAAAGGAAGTGAAGCAAAAAAGAAATTATCAGCATCAACAACTGATACTTATAGGAAATTAAGAAGAAAACTTTTGGAAACTAATCTCCTTGTTGACGAGGTAGATAAGCTAGTGTTTACTGAGGATACTATTTTTAGTAGTCCAAGTTCAGCTTCAAATATGGTATTGGGAAGAAACTCAAATGGATTTACTGAATGGGTAACTAAAAATGGAATAACATTTAAAGAAGTTCAAGAAAAGTTAAACAACTAAGATTTTAATGTATATTTCAACCATCCGCCAAGCCAAACCATCTGACCTACCAGCAATAGTCGCCATATACAACCAAGCTATTAACTCAAAAACAGCAACAGGTGATACGCAAGAATATAGCCTTGCCGAAAGACAAGAGTGGTTTAAAAAATTTGAGGCAAGTTCTTATCCATTATATATAGCCGAAGTTGAAAATAGACTAGTGGGCTATTGTAGCATTTCACCCTACCGAAAAGGACGAAATGCGATGACAAATGTAGCCGAGATTAGTTATTATATAGATTATTCCTTTCACGGAAAAGGTATCGGAACGGCTTTAGTAAAACATGCCATTGCCGATTGTAAAAGAATTGGTAAAAAGAATCTATTAGCTATTTTATTAGAAACCAATAAATCAAGTATTGGTTTACTAGAAAAACTAGGCTTTCAAAAATGGGGACATTTTCCTGATATTATCGAGATGCATGGTAAAACTACAGGACAAATAATCTATGGATTAAAAGTTTCCCTATAAATTTTTTAATTTTTTCTCTGTGATCCTTTGTGTATCTCTGTGCAATAGCTTTCCATTCATAAAAAAATCCCCTACATTTGCACGCAATTAATCACTAATTAGTTGCACAATGGCTACCACACAAAATAAATTTGTAAGCATTGGTCTTACCTACGATGATGTACTTCTCGTACCAGCTTTCTCAAAAGTATTACCCAATCAAGTAAACATTCAATCTCGTTTTACACGTAATATTACTTTAAATGTTCCTGTGATTTCAGCAGCAATGGATACCGTAACCGAATCGGCTATGGCAATTGCTATGGCACGTGTCGGTGGAATTGGTGTGTTACATAAAAACATGTCAATTGAACATCAGGCAAGTGAAGTAAAACGCGTAAAAAGATCAGAATCGGGTATGATTCAAGATCCGATAACGATACCACCAAATGCAACGGTTTTTGGAGCAAAATCCTTAATGTCAGAACATAGAATTGGAGGAATACCAGTGGTTGATGATAACAATAAATTGATTGGAATAGTTACCAACCGTGATTT
>JAOZLL010000009.1 GCA_029934835.1 Flavobacteriaceae bacterium
TATTTTATAAAACTTAAATTTATGCAACAAATTTAAACAATTTGTTTTAGACCTCTGTTCTCAATTTTCACTGAAATATTAGTGTATAAAAAAAGACACTCTATTTCTAAAGTGTCTTAAGTGTAGCGGGAATCAGACTCGAACTGATGACCTCTGGGTTATGAGCCCAGCGAGCTACCGACTGCTCCATCCCGCGATTTGGATTGCAAAGATACAACTATTTTTTCATCTCACATAAAAAAATCCGAATAGCTTTTGCTATTCGGATTTTTATAAATTAAGAGGTTTAAAAACGTACTATTTTTTTAGCAAATCTCTAATCTCAGTTAATAAATCATTATCAGAAGGTCCTGCTGGTGCAGCTGGAGTTTCCTCTACTGGTTTTTTTGTTTTGTTGTAGGCTTTAACAATTAGGAACATTACAAAACCAACAATAAGAAGGTTGATAATTGTATTAATCCAAGCTCCATAAGCAATTACTGCTCCTCCAGCCTCTTTTGCTGCTGCTAAAGTTGCATATTCTTGTCCATCCATAGCAATATGAAGGTCTTCAAAATTCATTCCTCCAGCAAAATAACCCACAAATGGCATTGCAATATTATCAACAAAGCCTTTAATTACTCCGCCAAGTGCTCCTGCCATAATGACTGCAACAGCAAAATCAATTACATTGCCTGTCATAATAAAATTCTTAAATTCTTTCCACATATTAGTTTAGTTTTAATTAATTTATAAATACAAATATAATAAAGTTTACATATCAATTCTATATGGTATTACTTATCTACAATAATCCTTGGCACTCGTTGTGAAATTGCAGTGAGTAATTCATAAGAAATAGTCCCTGTGTTTTTTGCTAATTCTTCTAAGGTTTTTTGTGTGTCAAAAATAATTACACGATCTCCTTCTTTGCAATCTATTCCTGTTACATCAACCATAATCATATCCATGCAAACATTTCCTAAAATTGGGGCTTTTTGTTCAGCAATCCTTACAAAGCCTTTCCCATTTCCCCATGTGCGTGGAATACCATCAGCATGCCCAATGGGAATTGTTGCAGAAATGGTTTCTTTTTTTGCAATAAAAGCTCGGTTATAACCAATTGATTCTCCTTTTTTTACACTATAAATTTGAGAAATAACCGATTGAAATTTTCCCACATTTTTAAGTTGTCCTGTCCATTTAGGATTATTTGCATAACCATATAACCCAATACCAATACGTACCATATCAAAATGAGCTTCTGGATAATTGAGTGTGCCTGATGTATTGGTTAAATGCTTAATAAAAGGATATTTTATTTTTTTTTGGATTTTTTCTAGAATGTTTTTATAAGCTTGAATTTGATTTAAAGTAAAGTTTCTTTCCTTTAGATCTTCACTTGCTACTAAGTGTGAGAAAACAGAGACTATTCTACAGGTTGTATTTGAGTTAAAATTTGATAAAAGATCTGGGATATCATCTTCGGAAAAACCCAACCTATTTAATCCTGTATTAAATTTTAGATGAATGGGAAATTGTTCGATTTCTACTTTTTGAAAAAACTTTTGAAATACTTTAAGAATTTTAAAACTATAAATATTGGGTTCTAGTTGGAAATCTATACAATTTTGTACATCTACTTTTTGTGGATGTAGCACAAGAATAGGTATGGTAATACCTGCTTTTCGCAAATTAACTCCTTCTTGTGTGTAGGCTACAGCAAAATAAGCTACTTTTTCTTTTTCTAATCTTTTTGCTATTGCTACAGCTTCATGTCCATAAGCAAAGGCTTTTATGACAGCCAGTACTTTAGTTTGCTTCTTAACTTGTGATTTAAAAAAATGATAATTATACGCAAGCGCATTTAAATCAATACTTAAAAAAGTCATGGGATCTTCTCGCATAGAATCAAACCTGTTTATTTTTGCTTTTTTTGCACTTCTCGCATAGCTTTATAATAAGCAGATCTACTAAGTGGTTCATAAACATCTGTTTCGCCTAATACCACTAAGTCTTTACTAGCCGAGTTTCTATGACTAAAATGTGCCAAATTACCAGTACGTGTGCATACTGCATGAACCTTAGTTACGTATTCAGCAGTTGCCATTAAAGCAGGCATAGGACCAAAAGGTTTTCCTTGAAAATCCATATCTAATCCTGCTACAATAACTCGTATGCCTTTATTAGCTAAGTCATTGCAAACGGCAACAATTTCATCATCAAAAAATTGTGCCTCGTCAATTCCGACTACTTTCACATCGCTAGTCAACAATCGTATGTTTTCAGCAGCTGGAACAGGTGTAGAACGTATGGTATTTGAATCGTGAGACACTACATCTTCCTCATCATACCTCGTATCTATAGCCGGTTTAAAAATTTCAACTTTTTGTTTAGCAAATTGAGCCCGTTTTAATCTACGAATCAATTCTTCTGTTTTTCCTGAAAACATAGAACCACATATTACTTCAATCCAGCCAAACTGCTCATTATGATTTACTGTATTTTCAAGAAACATTTTATTATTTTTAATTATTGTAGCAAACGAAATACCACCATTTTACTATCTTTACAAAAGTATAAAAAAAGTAATAGTAAATAAATTTAATCTAGGTAACTTATGCACAATGTTTCAAAGCAACAAATTCAAGAACTAGCCAAGCATTTTGCCGAAGTTTGTTCTACTAAGGATACGACTTATTTGCTTGAAAAAGCACGTGAATTGTATGAAAAAGTAATCGTATTACACTATGATACACCACTAGAAAATCGTGTGGAGCCTATTGATGAAGTATTTAATGAAAACATAGAAATTAAACTTTCTGATTCAAGTGATATTTCTCTTGAAATTGAAGAAAAAGAGTTGTCTGTCCAAGAACGGATTCAACAAATTATGAATGCTGCTCCAAAATTTGAACCGAGTTCAGATTCTAATGTAACTGTAAATGACGAGTCAGAGAAACTACCTAAAACAACCGCAATAGATAAAGCATTTGAAATTACACAACCAAGCTATTCTGTCCCTGAAGAAGTTAAAAAACCTCTACCTACAAATATTAGTTTAGAAGAGGAATTAAAAGATGCTATTTCAGCAGATTATGCCGCAGATTTGTTTGAGAATGCTGAGAAAATTGAAATCACTAAAAAATCATTAAATGATAAACTATCACAGGTTCAACTTCAAATTGGTTTAAATGATAGAATTGCTTTTGTAAAGCATTTGTTTGATGGAAGTCAAGCAGAATTTAACCGTGTTTTATCGCAATTAAATTCATTTCAATCAGAGCCTCAGGCAAAACATTTTATTGAGACCATGGTAAAACCAGATTATAATTGGGAATCTAAAACTGACTATGAAGAGCGTTTTATGATCTTAATAGAAAGGAAGTTTTTATAAGATTCACTTCTTACAAAAAAAATTCAACTGTTTAAATTATCAATCATTTGATCTATCTTCTCTTTGTTTAACGTATAGTCTGTCAGTTTCTTGTTTCTATAACGTTGGTATAAAAATAAAGGCATTAATACAAATGCAAAAAACAAAACTCCAATACCAACAATCATATCAGCCTTTGGGTACTCATTAAACTTTAGATAAAAACCTATTCCTAAAACTAATAAAACAAGGATTAATAAAATACGGATAACTAATTTCATCTGTTTAAAATTTATTTTTTAGCGGTAACAGATGTTGTTCGCTATTAATCATTCTGTTGTGTGTCAATATTTGACTTGCTCGGTTCATCTGTTTAAAATTTATTAGTTAGCGGTAATAAATTTTGCCTATCATGCTGAAAGGTCAGTTCTCTTTTAGTTATTTCGTTATGTGTTAAGATTTACCATACTCATTTTGTTATTCTAAAGATTAGAACAAACTTGTACTAAATCAGTTACGTTTTTTTTACTGCTTCCTATAAAAATAGCACCATCAATTAATATGACTGGTCGCTTTAAAAAGGTATACTCATCTAATAATAACCTACGATAGTCTTTTTCTGACAAATCTTGATTTTTTAAATCCATCTGATGGTATTTTTTTGCCCTTCTACTAAAAAGCACTTCGTAACTACCAGATAATTTAAACATTTCATCAAGTTGAGCTACACTAATAGGTTGTGACTTTATCTCAAACATTTCAAATTTTTCGGTAGGAATATCTTTAAGAATCCGAGAACAAGTATTACAAGTTTTTAAGTAATAAATTTTGTACATATTGATTTAAAATTGCTAATTTCGACAAATATATTTTAATATAGAATAAAATGAAGTTTAATACTAAAACAATACATGGCAATCAAAAACATGATCCTAGTACAGGAGCTGTTATGCCTCCTATTTATCAAACCTCTACTTATGCTCAAAAAAGCCCAGGAGATCATAAAGGATTTGAATATTCCCGTACTGGAAATCCTACACGACATACCTTAGAAAATGCTTTTGCAAGTATAGAAAATGGCAGCTATGGCTTAGCTTTCGGTTCTGGATTAGCCGCTATTGATGCAGTTATTAAACTCTTACAACCTGGAGATGAAGTTATTGCTACCAATGATTTATATGGGGGAACTTATCGTTTATTTACTCAAATTTTTGAAAAATATGGTATTATTTTTCATTTCGTAGGTCTTGATAACACGACTGTAATAAGTGAAAAGATTAACAAAAATACAAAACTTATTTGGGTGGAAACTCCAACTAATCCTATGTTGAATATTGTTGACATAACATCGGTTGTGGCAATTGCTAAACAACACAGTATACTAGTTGCCGTAGACAATACTTTTGCTACTCCATATTTACAGCAACCTTTAGATTTGGGAGCTGATATTGTGATGCATTCTGCTACAAAATATTTAGGAGGACATTCTGATGTAGTGATGGGTGCTTTGGTTGTAAAAGATAAAGGATTAGCAGACAAACTATATTTTATTCAAAATGCTAGCGGAGCCGTTTGTGGTCCTATGGATAGTTTTTTGGTACTACGTGGCTTAAAAACCCTGCATGTTCGCATGCAAAGACATTGTGAAAATGGAGCAGAAGTTGCACATTTCCTTGCTTCACATCCTAAAGTTGAAAAAGTTTTTTGGCCTGGTTTTGAATCACATCCAAACCATCATATTGCCAAAAAACAAATGAATGATTTTGGAGGTATGGTTTCATTTTCAACTAAAGGTAACCGTAAAGAAGATGCGATTAAAGTTGTTGAAAATCTAAAACTTTTTACATTGGCTGAATCTCTTGGTGGCGTAGAATCATTGTGTGGACATCCTGCAACAATGACACATGCATCAATCCCAAAAGCAGCTCGTGAAAAAACTGGAGTTACTGATTCTTTAATACGATTAAGTACAGGAATAGAAGCAATATCAGATCTAATAGAAGATCTGAATCAAGCATTAGCAAAAATATAAATAGTGTTTTCGGACAGCCACTAAGGAACTTAATTAATAAAGAATACGTACCCAACACTTAAAAAGTACATCCAATCATTATGTTTATTTGAAAAGTGTTCTGAATCAAGTGCATCAATTTTGTCACTTGTAAAATACTGCCATCTTGAATCTAAAACAATGGATGACTTATATCCTACAGACACCCTTGTTCCAAATGAAAATAATACAGAAAAAACAGTCTCTGGATCATCATAAATATGACCAACATATTTGGCGGGTAAATCTAATGACGTTTCAAATGTGGGTTTGCTGAAGTTGACCATTGCTCCAATACCGACAAACGGAGAAAATTTGTTCTCAGCAATATTAGTACTAAATCTTGTTAAATCAAGAAAATGATATTCTAGAACACCACCCAAGTTAACTAGGGAAGAGCTTCCATGCATTGCCAAAATTTCTTCATCTGAACTTTCTAAATGATGTTCTAGCTCTGCTTTTAAATAAGAAATTTCTGCTTTAACTTTTAAGTGCTGACTTGCCCAGTTTGCTTTGGAATTCCATTCAACACTACTGTCAAAAAAATTCATATAGGCAGCTGCTCCAAAAGCAAAGCCAATATTGCCTGTCAAAGTACTCATATCCCCACGTTGTCCATAATCAGTTTGAAACGAAGCAACTCCAAGATTGATTCCTACTTCAAAACTTGTATCAGTTTGAGAATGACCTACCACAAAAGATAGTGATACTAAAGTCGATAGTAATATAGCTTTTAAACGCATTTTATTTTTGTATTTGGAACAAATGTATTAATTATTTTTAAAAAACATCTTTTTTTATATTAAATTCTTCTGAAATAGTCCAATTAGCTCGTACATCTATTTCTTTTGAAAAATAAATAACCCTTTCAGGTTGACTTTTTTTGTAGTAATTACCCGTATCCCATCGCTTATTATTATTGTTGTCATAAATAGCTCTAATACGATATTTACCAGGAATTAATAATGAAAAATTCAATGTTTTGGTAGTGTTTAAAAAACTCCTTGAGATAATCTTACCTGAGTTTGAAATTAACTCAATAATCAAAGGCGATTTAGTATTACTTACCACCTTTAAGCTTATTTCTCCGTAATCTTCAAGTTTTTTAGTCCTGATAGAATAGTGTAAAGTGTCATTTGTATGTCCCATAAAGTCTGTTACACTTGTTGGGAATAAAGTGAGAGAATAATTATTATTTTGTTTCTTTTCGAAATCAATTTGAAATCTGTCTTTTCTTAGATTTTCAACTACGTTAAATGGCACATTGATTGAATCTTTATCTATTAATTCAATTTTGTCTTTATCAATCTTAGTTATGGGAATATTTGACAAAATAAATAAAGAATCTCTGAAATGTAAAGTGTGTTGAATACTTGCTGCTATCTCTAGACTATCAATTTCTTTTGATCTTAATCTTATAAAATGACTATCTAATGAATCTTTAGTTTTTATATTTATTTGCAGTGTATCATTATTTACTCCTTTATGCCAAACATGCAAACTATCTGTAAGTCTATCTTTATAAGCAAAGTAAGTAATCGGTTTTTTATCTTTATCATGGATACTTTTAATAGAAGTATTCAATAATCCTTCAAACCCAATAATTACATGATTATTGCTGAGTTCCAATGTGTTCTTGATAGCAAAAACAGGTTTTTCCTTAAAAAGGACTAATTGATAAGTAGAATCAATTGATGCATCTACTACCTTATTCAAAAATGCAATTTGATCTTCTTTAGGATCAAACAACATATTTTTATTAGCATCCTTCAAGGCTATTAATTGATATTTTCCCTCTTTAATATTGGTAATTGAAAATGAAATACTGTCAAGTGTATTAGCAATATAGTCTGGTTTGTGATTATAGACAATAGAGTCTGTGTAGGTACTATCAATTTTATAAATTAAAATAGAAATATCTGATGCTGTTTTTTGAAGAAAAGCATCTTTAACAATACCTAAAATCTTAAGTGAGTCTATATAATCTCCCGTTGAAAAAAAATATTTGAATTGTTTTAATGGATTGCCCTCTGAATTATCAACAATGGCATTTCCAAAATTAAAGGTATAGGTTGTATTCCTTTTTAAAGTATCATTTATTTTGATAATTATACTCTTACTTGCTGTTCCAAGTGGTGTTATTTCAAGTGGATAATCTAATGGTGGAGAAACAACTAGTTGCTTATTTAAATCTTTAAATTTTATAAATTCATCAAAAAAGATTTTAATCTTATTTCCATCAAAATTAATACTTTCAAATTCTGGTGTTGCACTAATTGTTATTGGTGGACTAATATCTTTAGCACCACCTGTTGGTCTTCCAACTCTTGCACATTTTGAGAATAAAACTAAACTTATTATTAGAATAATAAAACGATATCGCATGAGTTGTAATTTGTAGGAGCAAAGTAACACTTATTATCTGATAAAAAAGATTGAGTAAGCTTAAAAAACATGTTAAAATAGTGGGCACAGAGTGTATGTATACTTTTAACAATAATCAATAATGACCTGATATTACCATCGTGGCAATACTAATTTTAACTTCAGAGGTTTTGAGAATTTCATTTGAACAAGCCTCTAAAGTGGCTCCTGTAGTTAGCACATCATCAATTAATAGCACATGTTTTCCTTTTAATTTGTCTTGATCAACAATATGAAAACGTTCATTGATTTTTTCAAAGCGACTAAATCTATTTTTTTTGGTTTGGCTTGTAGATTGACCTATCTTTACCAAAATGGAATCAAAAATAGGAATATTTAACTCTTCTGAAAGTTGTTTTGCAAAGAGTGTTAATTGATTATAGCCTCTTTGTTTCATCCTTTTTTTATGCAAAGGAACCATTACAATACCATCAATGTCAATAAAACGTTTACTTTCCTTCAATTGTTGTCCCATCCATTTCCCAAAAAATATACCTATTTCTTGTTTTCCTTTATATTTCAATTGATGAATTAGTTTTTGACTTATCCCTTCTTTCCTAAAGAATAAAAGTGCCGTTCCCGCCTTAATAGGAACACGTCCTTGAAAAGTTTCTTCAACGGAATTATTAGGCATGTTACAAAAATTTGTCAAAGGTAGTTGATGCCGGCAAATACTACAGATTAGGTTTTCATTTTGCACGAGATGTTTTCCACATGTTAAACATATGGTGGGGTAAAACAAATTAAATACACTTTGAAATAGATTCATCTACAAAATAATAATCAATGATACAATTTTTTCTTACTTTTACACTAGATTAATAGTGACTAACTAATACTAATATAGTATTTTTGCGTTTTATTATACAAACTTATTAGATAACTCCAATATATTATGAATACGACTAAACAAAATACCGGATCAAAGATAACAATAATCATTTTGGCAATCTTGTTAGCAACCTTGGCTTTCTTTGCTTATCAAAATTATATGAAAAACCAACATTCTGAAGAGGTGTTATTACAACAAAAACTTGAAATTCAAAAAGAATTAGATTTAAAACTAATTGAATTGGAAGATGCTATTGCAGAAAATTCTACTATGGAAGCTGAATTAACCATTGCAAAAAATAATATAATGGCTTTTAGAGATTCTGTACAAGGATTGAAAACTCTAAATTATAAAATTATTAGAAGATACAAGAATAAGTTAGCTGTTCTTGAAAAAAATAATAAACGTTTATTAAAAGTCTCAGACTCACTTAAATTAGCCAATTTCGGTTTAAATATTGAAATAGATAGTGCTAATGCAAACATTGAAAGACAGGCAACAGAGATATTTAATCAAGCACTTAGCAATGATAGTCTTAATACTCAAAACATTGATTTATCTGATAGAATTGCAAGAGGAGCTACATTAAAAATTAGTAACGTTTCAGTTATAGCAATGAGAGAAAAAAGTAATGGACAACTTAAAGAAACAACTAGAGCAAGTAAAACTGATGCATTCAGAACCAGTTTTAAAATTAGAGAAAACACTTTGACAGAAGCAGGTTCGAAAATTGCACACCTTGTTATACAAGACGCCGCAGGAAATGTAATTGGAGGCGTTGAAACTTTTACTGATGTAACAGGACAAGATTTACTATTTTCTGATGTTACTGATGTTGATTATAATAATCAAGATATTGAAGTAATTGCCGTAACAAATGTTCCAGAAAGTAGTATAGAAAAGGGTGATTACTACATAAAAGTATATCTCGAAAAAAAATTACTTGGCACTACAAAAATTTTGATGAAATAATCAAAGCCATTCAAATTTAGTTTTTTTTTTATTATTAAGTAAGTTTTAATACTTTTACACAGATTTGAGTAAAAAACCTAGAATTCAATTTACCTTAAAATACTTCTACTATGTCCTACGATTACCAACCAGAATTTGAAGAAGATGATAATGGATATTCAATTCCCAAGATACTAGTAGCTATTTTGCTGCTGGTTGTAATAGGCGGTGGAACATATATATACTTACAGCAAAAGAAATTAACAACTTCTGTTGCTTATTTAAAAAATGCAAAAAAACAAGTTGAATTAGATTTAAATGCCATGATTGAAAAATACAATCTGGCTATTAATGATAATGATTTTTTGGCGGATGAACTAAGAGAGGAACGGGATCGTATTATTCGTTTTAGAGATTCTATCAAGAGTATAAATGGAGAAGATTTTAGTAGAATTACTAATTATGAAGAGAAAATACGAAATTTAAAAAAACAAAGTGCTATAGTTTTTGAAGCTACTCCTGTAAAAACAGTTCAAAATATAGATGCTGAAGAATTAGATATTCCTGTTGAAGAAGTTGTCACAGAAGTTGTTGCAGACGTTGCTGAAAAAGAAAAAAAATCTGAAAATACTCTTAATAAAAAACAAATTATTTCAACTCCGGTAATTGTAAAGGAAGAAACAGTAACTAACAATGATATTGTCTCTACTGAAGAAATAGTTGTACCCGATACAAAACCCGTATTAGAACCTATTAAAGTCGAAGAAAAACCAAAAAAAGAAGAACCTAAAATTGAAACACCCATTCAAAAAACGACAACTAACTTTATTCGAGTTGAAATGCCTCCTACCTATCCAGGTTGTAAAGGAACCGCAACAGAAAAGAAAGCTTGTTTTACAAAAAAAGTTAAAAAACACTTGGAACGAAAATTTGATGCTTCAATTATTGAAGACTTAAATATAAAATCAGGTAAAAAAAGAATCTGGGTAACTTTTGATATAGATAAATTTGGAAACGTAACCAATGTTAATGCTAGATCTCCAAAAGATATGTCAACTTCAGCAAAGAAAAAATTAGAGTCAGAAGCGGTACGAGCAATAAAAAAACTCCCAAAAATGACTGCTGCTAGACAAAATGGAAAATCTGTAAAAATAAATTATAGCGTCCCCATTACTTTTAGAGTCCCTTAGGTATTGTAAAAAAGAATAATCATATAGAAAGTGGAAATCAGTACTGAATTTCCACTTTTTTTTTTATTTCACGACATTTAACAAAAGCTTTTTTACATTTGCAAAATGGCAAAACAAGATGATCAATTTAAAAGAGTAGTATCACACGCTAAAGAGTATGGCTTTGTGGTACAATCAAGTGAAATTTACGATGGACTAAGTGCTGTTTATGATTATACTCAAAATGGCACCGAACTCAAAAAAAATATACGTGATTATTGGTGGAAGTCAATGGTGCAATTACATGAAAATATTGTCGGTATTGATAGTGCCATATTTATGCATCCTACTACCTGGAAAGCATCTGGACATATTGATGCTTTTAACGATCCTTTGATAGACAATAAAGATTCTAAAAAACGCTATAGGGCTGATGTTCTCATCGAAGATTATGCTGAAAAACTATTCCAAAAAGCACAAAAGGAAATCACAAAAGCTGCTAAAAGATTTGGAGATACTTTTGATGAAGAACAATATAAAACTACTAACCCGCGAGTTATAAAATATCTAACAGAACGAAAAAAAGTTTTACAGGATATGGCAATGTTGCTAGATAAGGATGACTTAGCAGGTGTAAAAGCTTTAATTGAAGAAAAAGGGATTGCCTGCCCTGTTTCTGGTTCAAAAAATTGGACAGATGTCAAACAGTTTAACCTAATGTTTGGGACAAAAATTGGTGCATCAGCTGATAGCGCCATGGATTTATACTTAAGACCTGAAACGGCACAAGGTATATTTGTTAATTTTTTAAATGTGCAAAAATCAGGAAGAATGAAGATTCCTTTTGGAATAGCGCAAACGGGTAAAGCTTTTAGAAATGAAATTGTTGCACGACAATTTATTTTTAGAATGCGAGAATTTGAACAGATGGAAATGCAATTTTTTGTACGACCTGGCGAACAAAAAAAATGGTATGAAACATGGAAAGAGCGTCGATTAGCATGGCACTTATCACTTGGTTTAGGTAAAGAAAATTATCGTTTTCATAAACATGAAAAATTAGCACATTATGCTGATGCCGCGGCAGATATTGAATTTAATTTCCCTTTTGGATTTAAAGAACTCGAAGGTATACATTCTAGAACCAATTTTGACTTATCAAGTCATGAAGAGCATTCTGGAAGAAAGCTTCAGTATTTTGATCCAGAACTCAATGAAAGTTATGTACCATATGTTGTGGAAACTTCAATAGGCTTAGATCGAATGTTTTTGGCAGTATTATCAAAATCTTTACAAGAGGAAACGCTTGAAAATGGGACAATTCGTACTGTTTTACGTCTGCCTGCAGTATTAGCTCCAATAAAAGCAGCTATATTACCATTAGTTAAAAAAGACGGACTCCCCGATATAGCACATAAAATTATTGATGACTTAAAATTTGATTTTAACGTAACTTACGATGAAAAAGATGCAGTTGGTAGACGATATAGAAGGCAAGATGCAGCTGGAACACCTTTTTGTATTACAGTAGACCATCAAACAAAAGATGATAATACCGTAACACTGAGGAATAGAGATTCTATGGAACAAAAAAGAGTTGGCATCAAAGACTTAAAAAACCTTATTAATACTGAAGTTTCATTTGCAAATTGGTTAAAAAAATTAGAATAACTAAATTTCCTTTTTCTGTAAATATTTATTAAAATTTTCATAAATTTCCTTTTAAATATACAAATAGACTAATTGTTTGTACAAATATTGAGATAGTATAGTACTAAATCATTGTATATCTATACTTTTTCTTTCATAATTAAATACTTAGTTGTATTTTTGCAAACTAAATTTTTAACAAAAAAAATATGGCAGTTTTATCCAAGATTAGAGATCGTTCGTTATTTTTAATTTTAATAATAGGAATGGCTCTCTTTGCCTTTGTTGCAAGTCCAAAAGATATTGTAGGATTTTTTAAATCTGATAAAACAAATTCTGTAGGAAGTGTTAATGGAGAAGATATTTCAAGAGAAGAATTTACAACACAAATTAAAGCCTATCAAGCTGGTAGAGCAAATTTAAATGATTCGCAAGCAGCAAACGCAGTTTGGGATAATTTAATGAGTGAAAAGATCTATACATCCCAACTAGAAAAAGCGGGTATTGTTGTTGGTGAGAAAGATATATGGGAAGCTCTTATTAATGATCCATCTATTAAACAAAGTCCACAATTTCTAAACGAAGCTGGACTATTTGATGAAGAAAGCTTAAAGTCTTACATTGCTGATTTGCAAGATGATGATAGTGTTGACGGAAAAACTCGTTGGATGAGTTGGTTAGGTTTTGAAAGAAGTCTAAAACAAAATTTAGAACGTGATTCTTATCTCAATTTAGTAAAAGCAGGACTGGGTGTATCAAACCAAGAAGGAAAACAACAGTATTTTTTAAATAATACAACTGTAAATGGAAAGTACATTTTCTTAGCTTTTAATAAAATTCCTGATAGTACTATCAAAGTATCTGATAGTGATATTCAAAAGTATATTAATACTCATAAAAATGACTATCAAGTAAAAGCATCGAGAAATTTACAATATGTAAAATTTGACTTAGCTGCATCTGATACTGATAAAACAGCAATTAAAAAATCATTAGAAGAACTTATTGAAGATAATAATTCTATAGTAGGGCTAAAAAATACTGATGATCCCACAACATTTGTTTCTGAAACATCTGATATGCCTTTTAATGATAATTTTATACCAAAAAATGGATTAAACTCTGCTATTGCTGATACATTATTTAGTTTAAAAATTGGTGATATCTATGGTCCTTACGAGGATGCGGGTTACTATAAAATTTCTAAAATAATTGATGAAGATCAAGAATCTACTGTTAATGCAAGTCATATTTTAGTTGCTTATAAAGGAGCACTTAGAGCAAAAACTGAGGTCAGTAGAACAAAAGAAGAAGCAAAAGCACGAGCTGACAAACTACTCAGAAAAGTAAAACGAACTAGTACTGATTTTGCAGAGGAAGCAAAAGTTAGTTCTGATGGTCCTTCAGCAACCAAAGGAGGAGATTTAGGTTGGTTTAAAAAAGGACAAATGGTTCCTGCGTTTAATGATTGGGTTTTTTCTCATAAAAAGAACCAAATTGGTGTAGTAGAAACTGACTTTGGATTTCATGTAATAAAACTTGATGACACAAAATCAGAGAAACGTATTAAATTAGCCACTGTAGCGAAAACTATCACTCCTTCAGAAGAGACAGAAAATAAAATTTTTGTTGATGCTGAAAGCTTTGCAGCAGCGATTGCAAAAGGTCAAAATTTCACTGAATTAGCAAAGGAGAATAACTATCAAATAAAAAATGCACAAAAACTTGGTAAAAAAGATGATGCAGTTCCAGGTTTAATTGGAAACAATCGTAATATGGTTTTATGGGCATTTGATACGGAAACAAATGTAAGTGATGTAAAACGTTTTGATATTGATAAAGCATATACTGTTGCACAATTAACTCGTAGAGAAGCTAAAGGATTACAAACAGTTAAAAGTGCTATATCAATAGTTAGACCTCTAGTAATCAAAGAGAAAAAAGCTGTAATTCTTTCTGAAAAATTACAAGATGGTACTTTGGATGAAATCGCCGAAAGAGAAAACGAAAGAGTACAAAATACAGGAGATATTAGTTTTGAAAATCCTGTAAGAAACAACTTAGGAAAAGATAAAACAGTTGTTGGAACATTATTAGGAATGAAAGAAACTTCTATTTCAAGAGGAGTTGTAGGTACAAATGGTGTGTATGCACTTGAATTAATAAAAAAGAAAATGCCTGTAGAATTAGAAACATACGAACCTTATAGAATTCGATTAGAAAAAAAACTACAAAAAAATAATACCACTATTTTTAATGCCTTAAAAAAGGCTTCAAATGTTGAAGATTATAGAAACTAGTATTTTGCTGTAGTATCAACTTATTATCAGATTTAATAAGTTGTTAACCTGTAACAGGAAAACCCAAGTATGTAAAACATACTTGGGTTTTTTGTTTAAATGAATTTAATTATCTTTACACAAAACAAAAAAATATGCTCACAAAAGTCTATGGAAGCGCTGTTTTTGGTGTAGAAGCTACCACTATTACCGTTGAGGTTAATGTCGATTCGGGAGTTGGATATCATTTAGTTGGTTTACCCGATAATGCTATAAAAGAAAGTAATTTTCGAATTGCAGCTGCACTACAAAACAATAGTTATAAAATACCAGGTAAAAAAATCATTATAAATATGTCTCCTGCGGATCTACGTAAAGAAGGTAGTTCTTATGATTTAACTTTAGCTATTGGGATTTTAGCAGCCACTGAACAAATTAAAGGAGAGACTATTGATCAGTATCTTATCATGGGTGAATTATCTTTGGATGGTAGCTTACTGCCTATTAAAGGAGCTTTGCCAATAGCCGTTAAAGCCAGAGAAGAAGGATTTAAAGGGTTTATTTTACCTGCTCAAAATGCTAAAGAAGCTGCAATTGTCAATGATTTAGATGTATATGGAATAACTCATATTAGTCAAGTCATTGAATTTTTTGATAAAGGTGTTCCTCTTGAACCCACCATTATAGATACAAGAAAGGAATTTTACGAAAGTTTAGAAAATCCTGAATTTGATTTTGCAGATGTCAAAGGACAAGAAACCATTAAACGTTGTATGGAAATTGCTGCTGCAGGTGGTCATAATATTATTTTAATAGGACCTCCTGGAAGTGGAAAAACTATGTTAGCAAAACGATTGCCATCTATCTTGCCTCCAATGACCTTGTCCGAAGCTTTAGAAACTACTAAAATTCATTCAGTAGCGGGTCGTGTCAAGGAAAATTTGGGTTTGATGAGTCAGAGGCCATTTAGAAGTCCACATCATACTATATCAGATGTGGCCTTGGTTGGAGGTGGAACTTATCCGCAACCAGGTGAAATATCTATGTCGCATAATGGCGTGCTTTTTCTTGATGAATTACCTGAATTCAAAAGAACTGTATTAGAAGTAATGCGACAACCCTTAGAAGATAGAGAAGTAACCATTTCTAGAGCCAAATTTACCGTTACCTATCCTTCCTCTTTTATGTTAGTGGCGAGTATGAATCCTAGTCCCAGTGGTTATTTTAACGATCCTGATAGTCCTATGACCTCATCTCCAGCAGAAATGCAGCGCTATTTAGGAAAAGTGTCTGGTCCATTATTAGATAGAATTGATATTCATATTGAAGTTACGCCTGTACCTTTTGAAAAATTAGCAGAAGAAAGGCGTGGAGAGCTAAGTAAAGTTATCAGAGAACGTGTAATCACTGCCAGAGAAATTCAAACTAGTAGATTTAAAGAAAGTGAAAAAGTACACTATAACGCACAAATGGGTGTCAAACAAATAAGAGCTCACTGTAAATTATCAAAAGAATCCATGCAACTTCTTAAAACAGCTATGGAAAAACTAAATTTATCTGCACGTGCCTATAATCGTATTCTCAAAGTGTCACGTACTATTGCAGATTTAGAAGGACAAAAAGACATCGAACCCTATCACATCTCTGAAGCAATTCAGTATAGAAGTTTGGATCGAGATGGATGGTTGGGGTAGTGGGTGAAGTATTTTTTTTGCAAAGGTCCTAATTGTGTAATTCTCTATTATTATAGTGGTAATGTAGTCAAAAATAGTTGGTGCTTTTTAATGAAAACTTATTAACCTGAATTCGATGTAAGCTTTCATTCACAGAAGCAAAAGAAAAGGTGAGATTTGAAGTGAAAAATTAAAAGGAATATCTGGATATTTTAATGAGTTTTCACAAAAAAGATTGCCTTTCAATTACGTGTTCTCTATTGTTTTAAATTGGAGTTCGTGATGTGCTTCGCAGTTCTTTTGTTTTTTCCCGATAGCTTAGATAAATTTTGTCATATTCTAGCTAAATTTTCTTAAATTAACAAGTTAGTCCTTCTAAAATTTAGTGTCGAATATGACAAAATTTATCTAAGCTGTGAAGAAATCTTACATCGAACTCAGGTTATTAACCTCAGCTTGGTTTAATATTTTTGACTTGGTTATGAAAGTGCTTCACTATATTTAAATCCAAAAAAGTTACGTTTACTAATTGAAATTAAGGTAAGTAACTAAATTAATCAAGAAACTAAATTGCTTTTATCAACAATTCAGCCGTAGCAGGATTGGTTGCTAAAGGAATATTATGCACATCACATAAGCGCATTAACATAGAAATATCTGGTTCATGAGGATGTTTTTCTAACGGATCTCTAAAAAAGATTACTAAATCAATATTACCTTCGGCTACTTTGGCTGCTATTTGTGCATCTCCACCCATAGGTCCTGACAAAACTTTTTTAACATTAAAACCTGCTTTTTCAGCTTTTTCACCAGTCGTGCCCGTTGCTATTAAAGAAATTTTCTTTTGAGCTAAAATAGCTTTGTAGTCCATTAAAAACTGAATCATTTCAGCTTTTTTTCCGTCGTGAGATATAATAGCAATATGCATATACTTGAATTTTTAACAAAGATAAAACAAAAAAGCCACGTAAAAAACGTGGCTTTAGTAAATATAATTTTTAATTAATCTTTAGCTTCTTCTGCTGCTCTTTTCTTCATTAATTCACCCTGAATATTAGTTGGCACTGCTTGGAATGTATCAAAACTAGTTTTGAACGTACCACGTCCTTGTGTTAAAGAACGTAGTTTCGTTGAGTATTTATACATTTCAGCTAAAGGAACTTTGGCAGTTATGGTTTGGTATTTACCTTCACCTTCCATACCCATAACGATAGCGCGACGCGCTTGTAAATCTGTCATAACATTACCCATCATTTCCTCAGGCATTTTTACAACTAAATCTTGAATAGGTTCCATCAGTTTAGGATTTGCATTTAAAAAGGCTTCTTTGAAAGCATGAGCTCCAGCTAATCTAAAAGATAAATCATTAGAATCTACTTGGTGCATTTTTCCATCAAATAACATGACACGAATATCACGTGCATACGAACCAGTTAAAGGTCCTTCTTCCATGACTTCTAAAACACCTTTCATTACAGCAGGTAAATAGCGTGCATCAATTGCACCACCAACAATACAGTTGACAAAGACTAATTTTCCACCCCAATCTAATTCTACTTCTTCAGTTCCACGAACATTAAAGCCTTCTGGATCTGGCATTCCTTCAAAATAAGGTTCAATTTTAATATGAACTTCACCAAATTGTCCTGCACCACCTGACTGTTTTTTATGGCGGTAGCTCGTTGTTGCAGAACGTTGAATAGTTTCACGATAAGCAACTTTGGGTTGTTCATAAACTGTTTCAACTCCATATATATTCTTTAATTGCCAATCAATTACTTGAAGGTGCAATTCACCTTGACAAGCTAAAATATGTTGTTTGAGTTCTTTAGAATATTCTACACTACAAGTTGGGTCTTGACTGTGAATTTTTCGTAAAGCTTCGTGTAATTTCTCTTCATTGTTAGAATCAGCGGCATGAACAGCTTTTCTAATACGAGCAACTGGGAAATTAATTGGTTTTACAGTAAGTTCAGAACCTTCAGTATTTAAGGTGTCATTTGTTTCTGTATATTTTAATTTTAAAGTAGCTCCAATATCACCAACACTAAGTTTATCAACTTGTTTGCGGTCTTTACCTTCCATTATAAAGAGTTGGTTTATTGTTTCAGTATCACCCGTGCGAGAGTTAACCAATTTTGTGCCTTGTTCTAGTTCTCCAGCTTTTACTTTAAAGAATGTAATTTTTCCTAAGCTAGGATCATTTAAAGTTTTAAATACAAATAATGTGGTTGGAGATTCAGTTCGTGAAACAGTTTCACCTTCTACACTTTGTTCAGGTTTTAGATCAATAGCACTTGGGGCAACATTATCGATAAAGCCCATTAAGCGACCACTACCCATATCATTTAATGCAGAAATACAGAATACTGGGAATAACTCATGATTTAGCATTCCTTTTTTGATTCCTTCACGCATTTCATCTTCATTAAGTGTGCCTTTATCAAAGAATAACTCCATGAGATCTTCATCATTTTCAGCAGCTTTTTCTACTAATTCGTTTTGTAATTGTTCGGCTATTTCTTTTTGATCAACTGGAATATCAAATTTTTCAGGTTTTCCACCCTCAGGACCAAACTTGTACATTTTCATTTTTAAAACATCAATGATGCATTGTGCTCCATCAACGATTAAAGGATATTGTATTTTGATTGCATTATTTCCTACTAAATCTATGATGCTAGCAAAACTATTGTCAAAATCAGCTTTTTTATGATCTATCTGATTGATAACAAATAATGAAGGTTTGGCAAAACGATCTACATAATTCCAAATGATTTCAGTTCCTACTTCAGCACCATGTTGTGCATTTATTACCATTAAAATGGTATCTGCAACTCGCATAGTAGAAGCTATTTCCCCAATAAAATCATCTAAACCAGGAGTGTCAATTATATTGATTTTATAATTACGCCATTCTGTATGCAAAGGAGTAGCAAAAATTGAATTTTGGCGTTCTTTTTCGATGTCGTGAAAGTCAGAAACAGTATTTTTTTCTTCGACGCTTCCACGACGTTTCAGTAACCCGGCTTCAAAGAGCATCGTTTCAGCAAGAGTTGTCTTACCACTGTGGTGAGCTCCAACAAAAGCGACATTTTTAATGTGTTTGTTATCATATACTTTCATCTGTCAATAATTTATAATTAAACGAAGCATAAAGTTACAAATTAAGATTTTGATAGACTATGATTTATGTTAGTTTTTTTAATCGAAAAAAATCCTTTAGGCTATGGCTCGAGGTTTCCGATTAAACAGTTCTTTTGGATAGTTCAAAACTTTTTTTGGAAAGTTCTTGGAGAAACAAAAATAATAGGATTTTGATTTTTAATCTTTAGGTCAAAATCAAATGAGCAAAATTTTCCCATGGCTTCTCCTAATGGATAATTTATTTCAAGAAATTCTTATATTTAAAAATAAAAAACCATCATAATGAGTATGATGGTTTTTAAAATGTCTGTCTATTATACATTATAAATGACTAGACTAATATGTAATAATCTATGACAATCCAGAAATTTTACCGTCATTATCAATAAACATTCCTTCAGAAGCTGGAGTGGCTGGCAGTCCAGGCATGCGCATCATTTTTCCTAATATTGGGATTACAAATCCCGCACCTACAGCATATTCAAATTCACGAACGGTTACTCTAAAATCATGTGGTCTTCCAACAGCTTTATCATTATCAGATAAAGATTTTTGAGTTTTAGCCATACAAACTGGTAATTGATCTAGTCCAAGGTTGGTTATTTTCTTTAAATCAGATAGTGCTTTCTTTGAAAAGTCGACGCCGTCGGCGCCATAAATTTCTTTTGCAATTGTTTCGATCTTTTCAATAATTGGAATATTCCAATCGTAAAGTGCTTTGAATTCATTTTCTCCTTTGTCAATATTATCAACAATTACTTGAGCTATTTCTGTCATACCATCACCTCCTTTTGCCCATTCTTCAGCAACAACTGCTTCTATGCCTAAGTCCTTACATTTTTCAATTATATAATCAATTTCATTGGTCGTATCCGCAGGAAATTTATTGATTGCAACTACTGGTGTGATACCAAATTTTTTGATGTTTTCGATATGTTTCTCTAGGTTTACAAAACCTTTTTTAACTTTATCTAAACAAGGAGTGTTGTACTCTTCTTTACGAGCGCCACCATGATGTCTTAAAGCACGTATTGTAGCAACTAGCACAACAGCTTTAGGCTTTAAGCCACCTGCTACACATTTAATATTTAAAAATTTCTCAGCCCCTAAATCAGCACCAAAACCTGCTTCAGTAACCACGTAATCAGCTAAAGATAATCCCATCTTAGTGGCAATTATGGTGTTAGTTCCTTGTGCAATATTAGCAAAAGGGCCACCGTGAATTATTGCTGGATTATTTTCTAAAGTTTGAACTAAGTTCGGTTTAACAGCATCTTTTAATAGGATAGCCATTGCATTTTCTGCTTTTAAATCACGAGCGTAGATCGGTTTTTTGTCGAATGTAAATCCGATAAAGATATTACCTAATCGAGTTTTAAGATCTACAAAGTCTTCTGTCATACATAAAATAGCCATGACTTCTGAGGCAGGTGTAATATTAAATCCATCCTGACGAGGTACACCATTAAAAACACCACCTAAGCCGATAGTAATATCACGTAGTGCACGATCATTCATATCCATAACACGTTTCCAGACGATTGTACGTGGGTCGATATTTAAATTGCGAGTTTTGCTTTGAATGTTGTTGTCAATTAAAGCAGCAAGTAAATTATTTGCTTTTTCAATAGCTGAGAAGTCTCCAGTAAAATGTAAATTAATATCTTCCATAGGCACAACTTGTGCGTATCCACCACCTGCAGCTCCACCTTTTATACCAAAAACAGGGCCAAGAGAAGGTTCGCGTAATACAGCAATAGCTTTTTTACCAATTTTATTAAGTCCTTCATTTAATCCTATTGAGACCGTTGTTTTCCCTTCTCCAGCAGGAGTTGGAGTTATAGCTGTTACTAAGATTAGATTTGACTTTGCAATTTTCTCATCATTTCTTAACGAAAGCGGTATTTTAGCTTTGTATTTTCCATATAATTCAATATCATCAGCATCAATTCCTAATTTTTTAGCAATATCAACAATAGGTAACATTTTTGCATTTTGTGCTATTTCAATGTCAGACAAGTATTTCATTTTGTATATTTTTTAAATCAAAAAAGAAGACAAATTTACATTATTTTTTTCAGGTAGTTAAATCATTTGACTTTGATTAAAGCATTGGTTTTATAAGATTTTCTCTGTATATTCGCAAGTATGAGTATGAAGCTTAGAAAACTATTATTTCCCTTTTCTTTATTGTATGGAGGCATCACCAAAACTCGAAATAAATTATATGATAAGGGAATTTTAAATTCTAACGAATTTGATATTCCTCTAATTGTAGTTGGTAATTTACGGGTTGGGGGAACTGGTAAAACACCACAGGTTGCTTATCTAGTCAATTTATTAAAGAGAAATAAGAAAGTTGCTGTTTTAAGTCGTGGCTATAAACGTAAAAGTAGTGGATTTGTTCTAGCGAATAGCACTTCTACTGTTGAACAATTAGGAGATGAATCATATCAGTTATATCATCAACATAATGATGTTATAGTGGCCGTTGATGCCGATCGTGTAAACGGAATAAATCAACTAATGGCACTAGAAAACACACCTGAGGTAATTGTTTTAGATGATGCGTATCAACATAGAAAAGTAAGAGCTGGTTTTACAATTTTATTAACACCATATGATGATTTATATGTTGAAGATAGCCATTTGCCTTCAGGAAATTTAAGAGAAAGTATTGATGGTGCTGACAGAGCGCAGGCAATAATCGTGACTAAATGTCCTGATTCTATGTCAGAGAAAGAAGAGTACCTAACGGCTGTTAAGTTAAACCCATCTTTAGAACAAACTATTTTTTTTACTAAAATTAAATATGCCAAATCTATTCAGAATGAAACTGATAGCATTGCCATTGCCGATTTGAACAAATATGAAGCTGTAGTTGTAACTGGTATTGCTAATCCAAAGCCTTTGTTAAGGTATTTAGATGAATTGGGAGTTAATTATACACATCTATCTTATCCAGATCATCATCAATTCTCCACATCCGATATTAAGACTATTGAAGACACGTATGCCGCTATTTTACATAAAAAGAAACTTTTGTTAACAACTGAAAAAGATTATGTTCGTATCTTTGAGACCGCTTTGGCAAAAAATGAACTATTTTACCTTGGTATAGAAACAGCATTTATTAATCATCAAAAAGATTTTGATAAACTAATTTTAGATTATGTGGGAGAAAACACAAGAAACCGTTAAATTTTTAAAAGAAAAGGGATTTGTAAATATGGACTATGGTATCATACTAGGTACTGGATTAGGAAATTTTACAGACAATATTGATATCAGTATACGTATTCCGTATGAGGATATTCCTCATTTTCCTGTTTCAACTGTAAGTGGACATCAAGGCGAATTAATATATGGTACAATAGGGAATAAAAAAGTGTTGGCTATGCGAGGACGATTTCACTATTATGAAGGATGGACATTACAAGAGGCCACTTTTCCAGTTAGAGTTATGAAATATCTAGGGATAGAAAACTTAATTGTTTCAAATGCATCAGGTGGTGTTAATGCGCAATTTAAAACAGGTGATGTTATGATTATTTCAGATCATATAAATATGATGCCTGAGCATCCATTAAATGGAACAAATGATGAGCGATTTGGGCCTCGATTTGTCGATATGCACGAAGCCTATAGCTTGGATATGATTGCACATATGGAAAAAATTGCAAAAACCGACAATATCAGAATTCAGAAAGGAGTTTATTTAGCCTTACAAGGTCCAACGTTTGAAACACCTGCTGAATATGGTATGGTGCGTAATTTAGGTGCAGATGCCGTTGGTATGTCTACTGTTCCTGAGGTAATTGTAGCTAAACATATGGGTATGACTTGTTTTGGTCTATCAGTGATTACTGATTTAGGGATTGAAGGTCAAGTTGAGGAGGTTTCTCACGAAGAAGTTCAAATAGTAGCTAAAAAGGCAGAAAGGATTGTCGGTCAATTAGTAGAGAAATTCATTGCTACTTATTAATTGCAATCAACATATATAAGATCACAAATAAAAGCAGGAATTATTCCTGCTTTTATTTGTGCATAAAAAAAGGGAAGCAATAGCTTCCCTTTCCTTAATTATATTTATATAATCTCCAAATTATTTTTCGTTGATTACTCTAAATTCAGTTCTACGATTTGCTTGATGCTCTCTTTCAGTACAAGTTACACCATCAGCACATCTGTTGGTTAAACGATTTTCACCGTAACCTTTAGCTACTAATTTACTTGCATTTACACCTTTAGCCATTAGGTAATTAACAACTGCTTGAGCTCTTCTTTCAGATAAGTTTTGGTTGCTTGATTTTGAACCTCTTGAATCAGTATGAGAAGCTATTTCTACAGCAATACCCTGTTTAAGAACAGGCATTAAACGAGAATCAATTAATCCTTTAGCAGTAGACGTTAATGTAGCACTACCTAAATTCCATACTATTGGAAGTGGAGAATATTCTACTAATTCACATTCAACTTCTTTCCAAGTAGTAAGACCACCTTTTTTAACTAAAACTTCTTTAGTTACCGTTTTGAATTGAGCAGGCACTGTTTCTTCAGTTACATAAGCATCTTTAGCTAATACTGTTCTTTTTAAGTTAATTGTTTTAGCAGCAACATCACTAGCTTGAGCTTGTGGTGGAGTTGTCATAATTGTTCTTTTGAACGTTTTGTTCACTGCAGGAATGGCAACAACTTGAGTAGATTCAGCTGAAATATTAGTCACTTTAAATGATTTTGTGATAGCTGGAATTTCTATAACTCTTGTTGTAGGAGGAGTTACCATCACCACTTTTTTAACTGTTTTAGTTACAGCAGGTACATCAATTGTTTGTGTAGTAGGAGGCGTTACCATCACTACTCTTTTAACAGTTTTTGTAATCGCAGGAACATCTTTAACGCTAGTAACTGCGGGAGATACTACTACTTTTTTAATATAAGTACTATTACCACAATCAGCGTTAGAGCCATCTTCTTGGTTACAACCAGGCACTCTGTTTAGCATAGCATCACTTACTAAAACAGTAGTGTTAACAGTAGTAAATTGAGCTGGAATTGCTTTGTAACACCAGTAACGACAATCGTTAGGGTCATTAGATAAACAGTCAGGAGCTTTTTCACTCATTGTCCATTTAGCAGATTCGGCTTTTGTTTCAATAGTTTCTGAACTGCTAGAAAATTTAGCTTTTACAATACTTAATTTTGATCCAAAATCACTTTTTCTATAAGTAAGTTTTTCAGTTCCCCATTTAGCTGGAGTTACAGACATTGTTTGTCCGGCAGCTTGAGTCACAATAGTCTCTGTTTTAGTTTCGTAAACTGCAGGAATCATTTTAACTCTTGTTGTAGCTGGTTGTACAACAATAGTTTCTGTTCTTGTTTCATAAACAGCAGGAACAACTTCTAATTTTTGACCAGCACTTTGAACAACTACGTCAACTGTACTGTACGTCGTATTAGCAGGTATTCTTTTTAAAGATTGAGCAGGTCCATTTACTTCAACAGTAAAAGTTTCAGTTCCGTAAACAGCAGGAACAGCTTTTAAAACTTTGTAGGTATCTTGCACAACAACAGTTTGCATTTCAGTTCCATATTTTGCAGGAACCACTTTCATTTTTTTGTAAGCAGGGCTTACTTCAATTGTTACATCTTGATTTTCCCATTGATCTGGGGTTTTACAACGAACATAACATTTTCCAGTTTCTGGGTTTGTTGGAAGTTCTTGTGCGAAGACAGAAACTCCTACTAACATTAATCCTAATAATAATACTTTTTTCATTGGGTTTGTTTTAGTTTAAATAAATAATTATAAAATATAATTGTGACAAAAATAATAAAATAAATGGATTTATAGAAAATGTTAATAAAGTAGATTAACCTCAGTTAGGACTGAGATTTAATAATCTTTGGATATGGATGATGTAATTGAAAAAATATTAGGTAAACAGAGGCTATTAAGATAATGCTTTATTTGGAACAAATTACTTATGTTTAATATTTTAGATAGTTATACTTAGAAATCAAAATACCAATTATTAAGATCTGTTCTAAATCCTAAATTAAACCATGTTGTTGTCTTATTTTCAAAAATAGCATTAGGTGTTGGTGTACTAAAGTCTCTAACTAATAGACTTCCAAATATTTTTAAATTTGTTGCAGGATTAATTACGTAACCTGCTTTCAGTTCACCTATAAGTATGTTTGCTTTATTTCCTTGCCCGATTTCAATTCCATAATTATCATTCCGATCAGTATATGAACGGAATATATCACCGCCATAACTAAATGTGTCTGTATCGCTGTTATAATCAAAACCTTTGATTCCTGTAGTTAGTTTTATATTCCCAAACCACCTATTTTTTTGATAATCTGCTATAAAGGTAAATTCTTTAAAGTTGCTACCCCAAAGATGTGCTAAAGGTTGGTTTACATGTCCGTAATTAATCTCTGGTTTAGAATGAGAATAGGTGTAGGGTTTTACCATATTATATTCAGCTTGTACTAGCAAATTAGGAATCTTAAAAGCATTATAATATTTGGCTCCTACCTGAATTCCATATTTGTTTGCCCAATAGCCGTCTTTTTTTACGAATTCTTTCATAGTCAACTCATCTAAAATAAATTGAGAGTAGATTTTAATTGAGTTATTTAAGCGATAGTTCAAACTCAAACCAAGCATAGCATTACCCGCTTTTGAACCATTAGAAAATTCTAAAGCACGGTAAAAAATTACAGGATTTAGATATTGTACATCAAAACCTTGATCTTCAGTTTTTGCCCAAATAACACTTTCAAATAATCCGATGTTTAATCTTTTGGTAGCATTCCAACTTAGGTAATGCATTGCCATAAATTTTCTTTTATAGGGTTCGTTATCATCAGTAAAAAGATTGGTGTCTCGTAACCAAGTCCATGTATTGGTATATTTTATTTTCCAGAAAGTAGTATTGATTTTTAGAAAAGTATAGGGTGCACCAACATCCGATAAAAATAAAGAGCGATAACCATCACCAATAAAATTACGATCATGACCAAATTGAATGTTAACTTGTTTGAGAGCTTGCACACTCAAATAACCTGTTGTTAATGGGTAATCAAAGGCATTTCCCTTAAAGCTTTTGGAAAGATCTCTGCCTGGAACAATGGCATAACCATCGCGAGTAGGTTTTATAGCACGAGCATAGCGATTAAAATAATCAGCAAAACGACCTTGACTTTCAAATAGAGTAGAGGAGAAGCTAATTTTTGAGCCCAAACCACCTTCTACCCGTATGGCTCGCGTATTATTATAGGTGTAATCTTGCTCCGAATTATCTTTTCCTAATTGTAAATCGGCGATAGGGTCTAAGTGAAACCAAAAATCATCTCCTTTAACAGTCAACATGTTTTCGTTCCAAAATTTTCGTCCCAACCAACTGGTTTTTGTTTTGAGTAAACTCTGTTGAATAGAATCTAAATTTACATATTGAGATACACTAGCATAACTATAAGGTTTTACAGCCGTATGTGTATTAGTTGCAAATTCATACTTTGATAAATTATGGTAAGTTGGATGTGATAAAGGAATCTGAAGTACAGATTGAAACTTATTATTCTCAAATTTTGGTGTTGACCTAGAGGTTGTTTTATTTTCTAATGGAGTTTTTTCAGTATTAAAATCTGAATCATGTTCAGATACTGGATACGGTAAAACAAACTGTTTGTCAATAGGATGATTGTTGTAGGTTGCTGGAGAGAATCGTGGTAGTAAATTAAAAACACGTTTTACTTCTTGTTTTATAGTATCGTGTGGTGTATTGACATAAAGCACTTCAAAATTTCCTTCTTTAGTTGTACTAAAAACAACTGTAAATGAATCAAATTTTATAGTATTAGGCATTTGAAAAAGAGTGTTGAATTCCTGAGTTATTTGATTGATAAAACAAGCTTTTTTATTTTCAATGCTATCTTGTTCACAGTTTGGGTAACTAGGATATTTTTCTATCTGGGCTTTAGAAATCAATCCAAGAAACAAGAATAAAAATAGCGTTATTTTTTTTATGTAATTCATCTGTTTACTTTTCAATTTTAGTGACGCAATCATTTTGGAGTTTATAAACTTCATGACTTTCTGGACAAGTTGCCATTCCTTTGTCATTAAAATCTAAACGATGACCAAATTCACTCATCCAGCCAATTTGTTTTGACGGATTGCCTACAACTAACGCATAAGCTTTAATTTCTTTGGTTACGACAGTGCCAGCACCTATAAATGCATATTCACCAATATCATTTCCACAAACAATTGTGGCATTGGCACCAATGCTCGCACCTTTTTTAACTAGGGTTTTTTCGTATTGTCCTCTGCGAACCACAGCACTTCTTGGGTTAGTAACGTTTGTAAAAACCATTGATGGCCCCAAAAAAACATCATCTTCACAAACCACTCCAGAATAGATTGATACATTGTTTTGAACTTTGACATTCTTACCTAAAATTACTTCGGGAGAAATCACCACATTCTGACCAATATTACAATTTTCACCGATACTACAATTGGGCATAATATGACTAAAATGCCAAATTTTTGTGCCTTTACCAATTTGGCAAGCATCATCTATTACAGCAGTTTCATGTGAAAAATATACTTTTTTCATTTTTAATAGATTAAAAAACGAAATTACTATTATTTTTTTACATCTAACCCCTAACTTTCTGTAACTATTCTCTCATGAGGTTTTTTACTTAAAAGGCATGAAAACTTTCCTTTCTTTATAAAGGAAATACAAGACTAAGAAATCTAGTTTTGTATTTTTGTACTTCTGAAGTGAGATAAACTTAACTGAATAGATACAACTTTCTAAGATATATTTTTTAACTCCTAACTTCCTTTTTAGTAAATTTGCGAAAATTTAAGTTAATGAGTGCTTGGAATGTCATTTCACGGATAATATTAAAAGGCAGAATTTTTGTTCTTTTAGTTATTGCGGCAATTACTTTTTTCTTGTCGACACAGTGGCAATACACGCATTTTTCTCATACTGAAGCCAATATATTACCAGAGGATCACCCCATAAATTTACAATATAATAGCTTTCTAGAGCTCTTTGGTGAAGAAGGAAATCTAATTTTATTAGCCGTTAAAGATACCACGGTCTTTACGCCAGAGAAGTTTAATAATTGGAATGCTATTTCTAAAAAACTATCAAGTTTTGATGAGGTTGCTTTTTCAATATCCTTAAGTGATATCCAAAAACTTAAAAAGGATAATAAAAATAAGAAGTTTATTATTGAATCTTTAATTAAAGAAAACCCGACGAGTAAGGAGGAAGTTCTAAAAATTAAAGATGAACTTTTTAATCAATTACCTTTTTTTGATAACCTTCTTTTTAATAAGAATACGGGAACAATACAAACCTTAATTTATCTTAAAAAAGATATTGTCAATACACCTATTCGGAAAAGTTTTGTTCTAGACAAGCTCAATCCGTTGATTGCCCAATTCGAAAAAAACAATCAATTAGATGTAAGAGTATCAGGAATGCCTTTTATTCGGACGATGAATTCAAGTAACATAAGCAATGAAATGCGTATGTTTTTAGGCTTGGCACTTTTTGTAACGGCACTAATTTTCTTTTTGTTTTTCCGTTCGTTTAGAGCCACTTTTATCACCATGTTTGTAGTAATTATTGGTGTAATGTGGGCTTTTGGGTTTATTGGTTTATTCAGATATGAAATATCTATTTTATCAGCCTTAATACCGCCATTATTGATAGTTATTGGTGTTCCAAATGCTATATTTTTAATTAATAAATACCAACAAGAAGTACTTAAGCACGGGAATAAAGCACGATCCTTACAACGTGTCATTTCTAATATTGGAAATGCCACTCTAATGACAAATTTAACAACAGCTGCAGGTTTTGCCACTTTTATCTTTACACGCAGTCAGTTGTTGAGTGAGTTTGGAATAATTGCTTCGGTAAGTATTCTAGCCATATTTTTGCTAGCGCTTTTAATCATACCTATCATTTATAGTTTTATGCCAATCCCAAAAGAAAAGCATTTACGCCATCTTAATAAAAAATGGATTGATTGGATAATAAATTGGTTTGAAAACACGGTTAGACATCATCGTATTACCATCTACATTACTACGGTAATATTGATTATCATAAGTATGATAGGTGTCAATCTCATTAAGGTTTCTGGAAGTCTGATAGAGGATATGCCTAAAAACAAAGAGTTTTCTAAAGACATTAAATTTGTGGAAGAAGAGTTTGGTGGCGTTATGGCATTAGAATTTTTGATTGATACAAAAAAACCAAAAGGAGTCATGAAATTATCTACCTTTAAAAGGATGGAAAAACTAGATGAAATCATTGATGAAATACCCGAACTATCTAAATCAATTTCTATATTAAATGTAGTAAAATATACCAAACAAGCCTTTTATAATAACAACCCAGATTATTACCAATTACCTACTCGGGAAGAACAGGTATTTATCATGCCTTATGTCAAAAACTCGTCTAATAATGAAAATCTACTACAAACTTATATAGATTCTACGGGACAATATACACGTTTGACTACATTCATGAAGGACATTGGTACCGATAAAATGGAACGTATAGAAGAGCGAATAAACGCACGAGTAGAAAAGGTTTTTCCAAAGAAAAAATATGAAGTTACCATGACAGGAAAAGCTTTAGTGTTTTTAAAAGGAACCAACTACCTTATTAAAAACTTAATCATTTCTTTAGGCTTGGCAATTCTGCTTATTTCCATATTTATGGGATGGATGTTTAGAAGTGTTCAAATGATACTTATTTCTTTAATACCTAATGTGTTACCATTATTGATTACAGCTGGTGTTATGGGCTATTTGGGTATTCCTTTAAAACCTTCAACAATACTCGTGTTTAGTGTCGCTTTTGGAATTTCTGTAGATGATACGATTCATTTTTTAGCAAAATACCGACAAGAATTGCAAGCAAGCAATTGGAAAGTACGTAAATCAGTTTACGCTGCCCTGAGAGAAACAGGCGTGAGTATGTTTTATACTTCAATTGTGCTTTTCTTTGGTTTCTTAGTATTTACCGTTTCTAGTTTTGGTGGAACAATTGCTCTTGGAGGTTTAGTTTCGGGAACTTTATTAGTGGCTATGCTATCCAATTTACTTTTACTACCATCATTGCTATTATCCTTAGAAAACAAAATAGCCAATAAAAAGGTTTTTAAAGAACCTAAGATTGATGTGTTGCCTGATGTGGAGTGATGATTTAGGTAATAGAATTTTAGATCTTTAATAAATCATAGTTTATTAGAATATAGGGAACAAAAAAAGGGGTTTCAGTCCCAACATCATAAAACTGATGAATTTCAGTAAAATAAGTCCCTAAATAAGCGTTTAACCTATTTTTTGAAATACCAATAGCAAAAGTATAGGAAGTATAGTTGAAATATTCTGTATGCAAATAAGAATACTCTGCCTCAGTACCTTCATTAAAGACATCAGTTACTGCATAATCTGTACCTCTGTCCATAAGTGAGAAACCTAGTTGAGTTTTAAGAACAAAATCATTTTTTAGGTTAAAATATTTTTCCACCCTAAAATGATAATCAATAATAAGCGTTTTTACAGGGTTATGTTGCGAATCACCATTTTGTCCAAAATTTATTGCATTATCGTAAAAAAGCAAATCATATCTAAATGATTGCCCAATACCAAAATTCCACTTTATTTTTTTTGGTGAATAAAATAAAGAATAAGTAATTACCGAACCTGATAGGTGTGCATCTTCACTAAAAAATACGTGTGCTCGTTCAGAGCCTCCAGAGTACAGTGCATTAATCCAAATAGGAGTTATTCTAAATTCTGGGCCGATACTAAAGGTGATGGTTTTTGGTTCACTATCCTTTTGTTGTGAATAAACCAGAGAAGAAACAAATAGAAACAAAATAATAAATATATTTTTCATAAGTAAATTAGCAATAAGTTGTAAATATTGATTAGTAAGATGGGATGTTAGGTTAAATTCTTTATGGAATATTAACGTTGAGTAATTTGCTTTTATTGCCCTTATTATTGTTATCCCTAGAAAACAAAATAGCCAATAAAAAGGTGTTTAAAGAACCTAAGATTGATGTGTTGCCTGATGTGGAGTATGCTATAAAACTTTTTGCTCTTATTCTAGAAAGAAAGGTAAATATATTTTCCGTAACTTTATAGCCATGCTTATAAGCGATAAGAATAAAAGAGTTTTATTATTTATTGTTGCAATACTCATTGCACTTTTCACTTATTTTTTAGTACCCAAAGATTTATTTCCACAAGCGCCAGCAGTAGCGGCTATGATAGTCTTGATGGCTTTTTTATGGGTGACAGAATTATTACCACTATCTGTAACCTCATTAATTCCAATTATTTTTTTACCATTGGTCGGCGTAGGAACTTTATCACAGATTACTGCTTATTATGCAAGACCTATCATTTACTTGTTTCTCGGTGGATTTATTTTAGCAATAGGAATTCAAAAAACAGGATTACACAAACGTATTGCACTCTATTTATTACACAAAATTGGAGACAAACCACATCAATTAGTCTTGGGTTTTATGATTACCAGCGCATTGATGAGTATGTGGATATCTAATACGGCAACCGTAATGGTTATGATGCCGGTAGGTTTATCGGTTTTGGAAACAGCAAAAAGTAATGGGCTTTCAGGTAAAAACCTTGCAAATTTAGGCTTAGGAATCATGCTAGGTTTAGCCTATGCTGCTGATATTGGTGGAATGGCAACAGTTATTGGTACACCGCCTAATTTGGTATTTTTGGAAATGTATACAGAATTATTTCCTTCTTCACCAGCAGTTGGTTTTGTAACTTGGATGATTATGGTATTGCCAATCAGTATACTTTTTTTATTTAGCGGATGGTTGGTTTTAACCAAGTTGGTCTTTAAATTACCCAACCAACGTTTGTTAGGCGGACATAAAGTTATCGAACAACAATTTCTACAACTAGGAGCAATGACACCTGATGAAAAACGAGCTGGATTAATATTTTTATTTGCAGTAGTTTTATGGTTGACAGGTTCAGATATTCAATTAGGAGAGAACTTTATGATTAAAGGATGGAGAAGCGTATTAAGTATCCCCGAATTTAAAGATGCTGCTGTAGCTATTTTTGCTGCCATGCTACTTTTTATAGTTCCTTCTACAAATAAACATAAAAGAACCCTACTTAAATGGAAAGACACCGCACAAGTTCCGTGGGGAATATTATTGTTATTCGGAGGCGGATTAGCCCTAGCAGGCGGATTTCAATTATCAGGATTAGGACAAATGGTCGGAAATGCATTTTCTAGTTGGCAAGTAGATTCTCCAACAGTTGCTGTTTTTTCAGTATCTTTTGTACTAACTTTTCTAACAGAGATTACCTCAAATACAGCCATCACTAATCTTATTTTACCAGTCATTGCTGAAGCATCAAAAGCATTACAAATTGATCCTCGTTTATTGATGATTCCTGCCACTTTATCAGCTAGTTGCGCTTTTATGATGCCAGTTGCTTCACCGACACAAGCCATTGTTTTTGGTTCGGGTTATGTCAGTATAAAAGATATGATTAAAGGTGGTTTGTGGTTTAACTTTATCGGAATTATACTCGTATCTGTTATCTTTTTGGTTTGGGGACGTTTTGTCCTTGGAATTTGATATGAATGGAACGCAGATGATGTGTGATGACACTGATCTACACAGATTTTTTTGAATGGTTTTATAGTAACGATGATGACACATGATGACGTTGATCTACACAGATATTTAGCGACGATCTGTGGTATCTGTGTCATTAGCGTTCTAATATTTGGGTAGGCTAATACTAATAAGTAATTGATTTTGAACATTTTTTAAAATTCTGAATTCTGAATTAACTTTGTTGATTATTTTCACAAATACTTTTTTGCTTAACTGTATCCGCCTAAAGCGGATTACAGAGCAAAAATATTTTTGTTTTAATAGTTCTGAATTCTACAATTAGAAAGCTATATTTGCAATTCAAATTTAATGACTAGAAATGCAAAAGACAAGTGTAGCTGATTTATTACAATCAGAAAAAAAAGGAATCGAAGTACATGTTAAAGGATGGGTGCGCAGCTTTCGTAGCAATCGTTTTGTTGCTTTAAATGATGGTTCAACTATTAATAATATCCAATGTGTAATTGATTTTGAGGCAACTGATGAGAATCTTTTAAAAAGGATTAATACAGGAGCTGCAATTGCTGTTAAAGGTATTTTAGAAGACAGTCAAGGAAAAGGACAATCGGTAGAAATTAGAGTTACTAAACTAGAAATACTTGGTGATTCAAATCCTGATGATTATCCGATACAACCCAAAAAACACAGTTTTGAATTTTTAAGAGAAAATGCACATCTTCGTGTACGAACAAACACATTTAGTGCTGTAATGCGCGTTCGTTCGGCATTATCTTTTGCAGTACATCAATATTTTACTCAGCATGGATTTTATAATGTGCATACGCCAATTGTAACAGGATCTGATGCAGAAGGAGCAGGCGAGATGTTTAGAGTATCAACATTAGATGCTATAAATCCTCCAATGACTGATGAAGGGAAAATTGATTATAGTAAAGATTTTTTTGGAAAAGAAACTAACCTAACTGTTTCAGGTCAATTAGAAGCAGAAACTTATGCTATGGCATTAGGTAAGGTCTATACGTTTGGACCAACTTTTAGAGCAGAAAACTCAAATACTACACGTCACCTTGCTGAATTTTGGATGATTGAACCTGAGGTAGCGTTTAATGATTTAGATGCTAATATGGATTTGGCTGAAGACTTTATTCAAAGTGTTATTAAGAGTGTATTAGAAACCTGCAAAGATGATTTAGAATTTTTAAACGAGCGTTTTGTAAAAGAGGAGTCACAAAAACCCCAATTACAACGTAGTGACATGTCTTTACTAGAAAAATTGCAATTTGTATTAGATAATAATTTCAAACGTGTCAGTTATACAGAGGCTTTTGAAATACTACGAAACTCTAAACCGAATAAAAAGAAAAAATTTCAATTTCCAGTCAATGAATGGGGTGTTGATTTACAAAGTGAACACGAGCGATTTTTAGTAGAAAAACACTTTAAATGTCCTGTGATATTGTTTGATTATCCAGCTACTATCAAAGCATTTTATATGCGTTTAAATGAAGATGGCAAAACGGTACGTGCTATGGATGTATTATTTCCTGGAATAGGTGAAATAGTTGGAGGTTCGCAACGTGAAGAACGTTTAGATGTGTTAAAAGAAAAAATTAAAGCATTAGATATTGATGAAAAAGAATTGTGGTGGTATTTAGATACACGCCGTTTTGGTACAGCAGTTCATAGTGGTTTTGGTCTTGGTTTTGAGCGTTTGGTACAGTTTGTTACAGGCATGGGAAATATTCGTGATGTAATCCCATTTCCAAGAACACCACAAAATGCAGAATTTTAGATTTATTTGTAACTTTAGACTTTAAAACTTTACACTTTTTAACTTTATAAATTATACACTCTTTGCTAAGACAATCCTTACAATATAAACTTCAACAGAAGCTTTCACCACAACAGATTCAGTTAATGAAATTGATTCAGTTACCCACGATGGCTTTTGAACAACGTGTTAAACAAGAAATTGAAGAAAATATCGCTTTAGATACTGGGAAAGAGGAGAAAGAAAATGAAGATGAATTATACGATAATACGCAAGATATTGAGTCAAACGATGCAAACGAAGATGATTTTAATGTAGATGATTACCTGAGTGACGATAATATTCCAGAATATAGCACACGAGCAAATAATTATTCAGATGATGATGAAAATCGTGATATTCCCTATGCTGCGGGAAAAAGCTTTCATCAACATTTAAAAAGTCAATTAAATACTTTTAGATTAAACGATCAGCAGTATTTGGTTGCTGAATTTTTAGTCGGTAGTATCGATGATAGCGGTTATATTAGAGAAGGTCTTGAAGATATTGTTGATGATTTAGCTTTTACTCAAAATGTAATGACTTCACCAGAGGAAGTAGATGTTTTGCTTAAAACAGTTATTCATGAATTAGATCCCGCAGGTGTAGGAGCCCGAGATTTACAAGAATCCCTGCTTATTCAACTTAAAAGAAAAAAACAAAAACCAGCAAGACTTTTGGCTATTCAAATTCTTGATAAGTCATTTGAGTATTTTGTAAAAAAACATTATAAAAAAATACTTCACAAGTATGATATAAGTGAAGAACAACTTAAAAAAGTAATAAAAGAAATTGAGAAATTGAATCCCAAGCCTGGAGGTTCGTATGCTGGAAACAATAAAATTGCAGAACAAATTATACCTGATTTTACCATTAGAATTATTGAAGGGGAATTAGAGTTGACTTTGAATTCTAGAAATGCACCTGAAATGCATATTTCTTCTACCTATAACAATATGTTAAGGGGTTATAAGGAGAGCAAAGAAAAATCAAAATCTCAAAAAGATGCGGTACAGTTTATCAAACAAAAATTAGATGCTGCAAAATGGTTTATAGATGCAGTAAGACAACGTCAACAGACTCTATTAGTAACCATGAGTTGCATTATGAATCATCAAAAAGAATTTTTTCTAACAGGAGATATCTTAAATCTAAAACCAATGATTCTCAAAGATATTGCCGATGAAATTGAGATGGATGTTTCTACGGTTTCTCGGGTAGCTAATAGCAAATATGTTAGCACACCTTATGGTACTAAACTAATAAAAGAATTTTTTTCAGAATCTATGAAAAATACTGCAGGTGAAGATGTTTCAACAAGAGAGATTAAGAAAATATTAGAAGTAATTATTTCTGAAGAAGATAAAAAGAAACCATTAACAGATGAAAAGTTAGCTAGTTTATTAAAAGTAAAAGGCTATCCAATAGCACGAAGAACAGTGGCAAAGTACCGAGAACAACTTGATTTGCCTGTGGCTCGATTGCGAAAAGTTCTCTAATTTATAAACTACTCTTATTTCTTTTCACCGATTTATATCATCCTTTTTTCATCCTATACTGTTTCCGTTTATAGGAAGTGTTTTCTATTTATTTTCGATACCAAGATTTATTTCAAATAGATATAAACTCACCATATTGTTGCTTGTCTTTGTTGGAACCTATCTTTTACCAATTTTACTATTGTTTTTATTAAAACGGCTAAAAATGATTCATTCATTTCACCTGAGTAGTATTGAAGAAAGAAAATTTCCGTTGTTACTTTTCGCTTTCCTTGCAATAGTCATTGGTAGGATGTTATTTAAATTGGTTTTAGTAAATGATTTAGCCATTTATTTTATTGCAGGAGGCTTTTCCATGCTTTTGGCTTACTGGTTTTTGTGGTTAAAGATAAAAGTAAGTATTCACACCATTGGAGTAGGCGGGTTAATTGGTTTTATTATTCAGATGAGTATGATATTTTATCAGAATTATTTGATTATTCTCGCTTTACTATTTGTTCTTTTCGGTGTTGTTGCCAACGCACGATTAAAGTTAAAAGCACATAGTTTTAGAGAAGTATTATGGGGACTCATTTTTGGAATAATTCCGCAGTTGTTTATACCATTTATCTATCAAAATATATAGAATTGTAAACCAATTTTGAAAGTTCTTAATTCGTTAACATTTAGTCCATCATAATTAGGTGCATTTTCAAACAGATTATTTAGGTTGTAAAATGTATAAAAATTAAAAGTACTATAACCAAAAGATATTTGTGGACCATATTGCCATCGGGCTTGATAGGGAATAGAATTATTTTTAATAAGTTCATCAGTTCCATCGATGGTATCCTCATAAAGACTTTTTGAGGCAAAAACATAAGAAATTTTTCCTCCGATATAAATTCTCCAAAATTTATAAACTGTTGGGGTTGATGTGATGCGAAAACGAATTTCTATTGGTAGTTCTATAACATGAGTTTCAAATTTGTTTTTTCCTTCTGAACCTAGGTCAACTAGTGAAAATTCATTTGCTTGATTTGATATTTTAAGATTTTGATTAAACTTATTATAGCCATAACCGAGACCGATACCTAAAGAAAAAGATCCCTTGTTGTTTAATGGAATATCTTTTATAAAGCCCATTTGATATCCAATTGATAAACCTCTTTGCTCTAAACCTGCTGGTTTGTTGTTTAGAATATTATAGGTAATACCCATATAAAGTTGGTCTTCAAAATATTTTTTGCCAACTAAAAGGTTATCTTGGCTAAAGGATGGGATAGAGTAGATAAAAAATAAACCGAGAAGAAAAAAAAGTTGCTTCATAATAAAAAAGGCAACCACAGAGGATTGCCTTTATATAAAATTTACTATTTAAATTAAGTATTAATTCTAATTAATCATTTCTTGGAGTAGCTGCATAACTAATTTTTAATGCATCTATCTCGCGTAGTTCTCTTTTAATATCTGCAATAGTTCCAACTTTTGAGTTTTTATCAGCTTTAAATAAAGTAGTCATAAAAGGAACTTCTTCTTCTAATAGTTTTTCTCTATTGGCAAAAATAAAGTTACGTACATCACTTACACGAGCAATCTTATCGTTTAATTGAATAACATCACCTTTATTAGTTGCATCCATAGATTTACCTACATAAACTGTACTTACTAAATTTTTGTGTTCTAACTTTTTAGTATTGTGTGCATCTGGTAAAGTAGGCTGAATAATCTTTAACTCTGTTTCACGCATAGTTGTCGATACCATAAAAAAGAATAGTAGCATGAAAACAATATCAGGTAAAGAAGCCGTAGAAATAGGCGGCAAGCCCTTTTTTTGTTTTTTAAATTTTGACATCTTTAATTCTATTTTTTAGTTTTCAGTTGGTTCAACTTCAGAGATAATCTCAGGATACAAATCTTTGATCGTTTTTATCTTATCCTTTAACTTTTGAGATTTATCACTTTTTTGTTGTTTGATCAGTGCTTCATAGGATTTCCCATAACGTTCCATAGAAACTCGATTTCTAAGTACGGTATAAGCTTGTCCCAATGCATCATGAATAGCAATAAATGCACCATATGAAGTTCCCCTATCACTCTTTAAAGAAATAATAGCTTTGTTTGGATGGTCGGATGAGCTCGGATCTTTAGCACCTTTACAATAAGTGCATGTTCCAACACCTTTATTACCTTCACGAGCACCGTTATCAATAAAATCAATAGCTATTTGTTTTATTTCTTTTACATCAACTCGTTGATTTCCCTCAACTAATAAAGCATCATTACGATTAATTGCAATTTGCAAAACGTTACGATCTTTAATTATTGGAGGTTTTGGAGCGTTAGGTGGTTGTTTCTGTGGTAATTTACGTGCAATTCCTCCATCAACTTCCATTGTGGTTGCCACTAAAAAGAAAATAAGAAGCAAGAAGGCAATATCTGCCATAGACCCTGCATTAATTTCTGGTAAGACTCTTCTTGCCATAATAAATTATTTTATAAGGTTTTTAACCATGTCAAATAAAAATAAAACACCACCCACAAATAGTAGGATAAAACTATAATTAATTGCTGTTCCAACCCATTTTGAGGTGCTACCTTCACTTCCTTCAAAAACTTTGTTAGAAGCATCATAAACAGCTTCAGAACCTGCCATGAAATAAGCAGCTGCTAATACAACTCCTAATATGGCCAGATACATAAGTGTTTTTTTAAGTAAGGCTGGTTTTTTAAACATATTAAGCATTGGGAAAACAACAGCTAAAGCTGCTGTAATAATCAATAAGGCTATTGCATAGCTAACATATCTTCCTACTGCAGCATCACCACCTTCTATCGAAGTTCCATAAAAGATTGCTCCTAGTACGGCAAGTACTAGGGTAACAATCATCAATATTTTTGATAAACTCTTATTCATAATGAATATATTTAAAGGTGATTATTTTTTTCTAACTAAAATATCAATCAATTGGATTGATGCATCTTCCATATTGTTAACGATACTGTCAACTTTCGAAATAATATAGTTATAAAAAATTTGAAGGATAATTGCTACGATTAAACCAAATACAGTTGTTAAAAGTGCAATTTTAATACCACCAGCAACTGTTGCAGGTGACATAACACCTGATTTTTGAATATTATCAAAGGCAGAAATCATACCGATTACTGTTCCCATGAAACCAAGCATTGGTGCTAAGGCGATAAATAAAGATAACCAAGAAATATTTTTCTCTAATAATCCCATTTGTACACCACCATAACCAACAACGGCTTTTTCTACGTTGTCAATACCTTCATCAACACGGTCTAAACCTTGGTAGAAAATCGAGGCAACAGGACCTTTTGTATTTCTACATAATTCTTTTGCTGCTTCTACACCACCTGATTCTATAGCATCTTCTACATTTGCTACTAATTTTTTAGTATTAGTGGTTGACATGTTTAGGTAAATAATTCTTTCAATAGCAATGGCTAATCCTAAGATTAATGTAAGTAAAACAATACCCATAAAGAAAGGTCCTCCTTCTATCATACGTTGTTTTAGCTCTTGACGGAAAGATACTGGAGCATCATCAGATGCTACTTGTTCTGTTGTTGTTTCTTCTTGAGCGTAAGTGCTTTGGCTTGTGCCAAAAAATAATAATCCTGTGATTGCCAAGATTGTAAATACTTTTTTCATCGTAATAGTAAATTTAAAATTAGTTTTAAAGGGATAAAGATAGAATATTTTTTTGAATCCGAAAATATTAGAACAGCATAATTTGTATTAAATAGCTGTTCTGTATGCCGAGAACAAAGTTTATGATATGAATAAGAATAAGTGAATCAAGATGTTATCAGTTCAACAAATACCAAAATTTTTAGAAATGAAAGTTGTATTAGCAAAACCAATCAATAGGTATAATATTATCAAACAAAAAGGTCTTAACGTTTTAAACGAAAAGACCTTTTTATTAATTATTAATCTTAGCGGTTTATGAAATCATTTTATAATGAAGCAGCATAAACTAAAAGTTCTACAATTTTGGTAGCATAACCATATTCGTTATCATACCAAGAAATTACTTTAAAGAATTTATCATTTAATTCTAATCCAGCTCCCGCATCAAAAACTGATGTATGTGTTTCGCCAATAAAATCGGCAGAAACTACTTCTTCATCAGTATATGCTAAAATTCCTTTTAACTCACCATCGGCAGCTTCTTTCATTTTTGTTTTTATTTCTTCATAGCTTGTTGCTTTATTCAACTTAACGGTTAAATCAACGATGGATACATCAGCAGAAGGTATACGCATTGCCATACCAGTAATTTTACCATTTAATGCAGGGATTACTTTACCAACTGCTTTTGCAGCTCCTGTACTAGTTGGTATAATATTACCAAATACTGAACGTCCGCGTCTCCAGTTTCCTGCAGGTGCATCTACGGCTTTTTGACCTGAAGTTGCTGCATGAATTGTTGTCATTAAGGCCTCTTCTATTCCAAAATTATCATGTAATACTTTAGCGATAGGTGCTAAACAGTTTGTAGTACAAGACGCATTTGAGAATATAGTTGTTTCAGCTTTTAATTCTTTATTATTTACGCCCATAACATACATAGGTGTATCATCTTTAGGTGGTGCAGAAAGAATTACTTTTTTTGCTCCAGCTTTAATGTGTTTTCCTGCTAATTCTTTAGTTAAGAAAAATCCAGTTGCTTCGATGATATATTCTGCACCAGCTGCACCCCAATTAATATCTTCTGGGTTACGTTCTGCTGTGATTCTAACATCCATACCATTTACGATCAACATACCATCTTTTACGCTTACATCTCCATCGAAACGACCGTGAACGGTGTCATATTTTAATAAATAGGCTAAATACTCTACATCTAATAAATCATTGATGGCTACGACATCAATATTTCTCTTAATGGCTTCGCGAAAAGCTAATCGACCAATTCGTCCAAAACCGTTTATTCCTAATTTAATCATTATATATTACTTTAAATTAATTATTCTTTATTATTTAAATTGACATGATATCAGATACCCGAATCAATTCTTTATTTACTGTGTGATGTCCTTTTATGGCTTTTTCTAAATCTGTAGTGCCAATTTTGTTATCATTAATATTTACCATTAAGTTAGATTTACCATCTAACAATAGTTCAATTGCTTTTAATCCCATTCTACTTGCTAAGACACGATCAAAACAAGATGGTGAACCACCACGTTGCATATGTCCTAAAACAGATACACGTACTTCGTATTCAGGCATATTATCCTCGACATAATGTGCTAGTTCAAAGACATTGTCACCAGTTCTGTCACCTTCAGCTACCACTACGATGCTGGATGATTTTCCTGAACGTTTACTACGTTTTAAGGATTCTAACATTCTTTCTAATCCCATATCTTCCTCAGGGATTAAGATTTCCTCAGCACCAGCACCAACACCTGCGTTTAAAGCTATGAAACCAGCATCTCTACCCATTACTTCAACAAAGAATAATCGATTATGTGAACTTGCCGTATCTCTTATTTTATCAATAACTTCAACAACTGTATTTAATGCGGTATCGTAACCTACTGTAAAAGATGTTCCAAAGATGTCATTATCAATGGTTCCTGGAATACCCACAATAGGAAATCCAAATTCTTTATTAAAAACCATACCACCTGTAAAAGTACCATCACCACCGATGACTACTACGGCATCAATTTCTGCTTTGAGTAATTGTTCGTGTGCTTTCTTGCGACCTTCTTCAGTTCTAAATTCATCTGAACGTGCTGATTTTAAGATAGTTCCGCCTTTATTGATAATACCACTTACACTACGTGCATCAAGTGGAATAATATCACCTTCTATCATGCCTTGATAACCTCTATAGATTCCTACACAGTCTATACGGTAGTGTGTACAAGAACGAACCACTGATCGAATTGCAGCATTCATTCCAGGTGAATCTCCTCCAGAAGTCATTACTCCTATTTTTTTTATTTTTTTCCCCATTTAGTAGTTTAAAGCGTAAAATTAGAACTATTATTTGGTATGCAAAGTAAAACATCAATTTTTATACGAAATCGTTTTCGTGTATATTTGCCGAAAACAACTTCTAATTTAAGGAGTGTTTAAGGTAATTCATCAAAATAAATAACTATTTCAGTATGTCAAACACAGTAAAAAGTCAACCCATTCAGAACAAAAGCACATTGATTCCCATTATAATAATAGCAGGTTTATTTTTTATTTTTGGATTTGTAACTTGGATAAATGGGGCGCTAATTCCTTTTATGAAAACGATTAATGAGCTTACGGTTACACAATCTTATTTTGTTGCCTCCGCTTCTTATATTTCATTTGTGGTGATGGCATTACCAGCATCTTATATAATTGAAAAAATTGGCTATAGAAAAGGAATGTCTTTAGGTTTAATAGTAATGGCATTAGGTGCATTAGTTTTTATTCCTGCGGCAGGAGCAAGAACCTATTGGATATTTTTAACTGGAATTTTTATTCAAGGTACGGGAATGACTTTATTACAGACGGCTTCTAATCCTTATATAACTATTCTAGGTCCTATGGATAGTGCAGCAAAACGAATTGCTATTATGGGTATAGCAAATAAGGTTGCGGGTGCTTTAGGATCACTAATTTTTGGTGCCTTATTACTTTCAGGTATTGATGGAATTAAAGAACAACTTAGTACGGTTAGTGAGGCAGAAAAGTCTCAATTATTAGATACAATGGCAGATAGTGTGGTGACACCTTATATTGTTATGGCATTAGTTTTATTTGTTTTAGGTATTTTGATAAGACGTGCACCACTTCCTCATGTAGAAGCAGAACCAATTGAGGAGTTAGATAATGGGGAAACAGGTAAAACAAGTATTTTTCAATTTCCACATTTATGGTTAGGTGTTTTGACTCTTTTCGTTTATGTAGGTGCTGAGGTTATTGCTGGTGATACTATTATTGCTTATGGTATATCTTTAGGCTTTCCAGTTGCAGAAGCTAAGTTTTTTACTACCTATACTTTAATGGCAATGGTAGCAACTTATGCTTTAGGTGTGTTTTTAATTCCTAAATATATCAGTCAAGCAGCAGCTTTAAAAGTTAGTGCTGTTTTAGGAATTATATTCACCTTTATTATTGTCTTTACTTCAGGTTTTACTTCTATACTTTTTGTGGCATTTTTAGGAATTGCAAATGCTTTAGTCTGGCCAGCTGTTTGGCCGTTAACTCTTGAGGGTTTAGGTAAATTTACAAAAACTGCTTCTGCTTTGTTAATTATGGCAATTGCAGGTGGTGCCATTATACCACCTTTATATGGAAAGTTTGTTGATACTAATAAAATTGATCTAATTGCTCAAGGACTTAGTGATGCAGAAGCTACCGCACAAGCAACAACTTCTGGTTATTGGATATTACTTCCTTTGTATCTTATTATTTTGTATTATGCTATTTGGGGTCATAAGTTGGGGTTGAATAAGTAGGTTAGTGGTTTGTTTTTACAATTTTGTTAATTGAATATTGACCATTTTTTGTTATTATTTTTACTAGATAGATTCCATTTGTTAATGTAGAAATTGGAGTGTTAATTTTATTTGATTTTAAGACTTCTTTCCCTAAAACATTATAAACTATAATTTTTGAAAGATTTTCTATTTCTAAGTTTTTAACTTGTAGAACATCGGTAACTAAATTAGGTGAGATACTGACTTTTTGCAGTAAGACATCATTTACAGAAACTGTTCCACAATCATTAGAAAATTGTGCTGAAGCATCTATTTCCCAAGCATTATAGGGTGCGGATGAAGCAGCAGTAGCTAGAGTAGCATCATCTACTTGTATGCATATATTTGCATTTACGTTCAGAGCTCTAAACTCCAACATATTGTGATTATTACCATTTTGTATATTTAAAGAACTCAAAGGGTTAGTGTCACAATATAACTCATTTAAATGTGTGTTAGCACTTAAATCTAGTGTTGTGAGTTGGTTATTATTGCACCAAAGTTGTTCTAACTGTAGATTTTCACTAAGGTCGATTTCTGTTAATAGGTTGTCATTACAAGTTAGGTACATTAAATTTGTATTAGCACTTACATCAATTTGCGTTAATATATTGTCCTCACAATCTAACATGACAAGGTTAGTTAAACCACTGATATCAAAACTACTAAGATTGTTACTATCAATTTCTAAAGAAACAAGTGCTGAAAAATCGTTAATACCTGTTAAATCACTTATTCCTACGCAGCAAATATCAAGTTCTGTAATTGAATTAATATTTGAGGTCAATACTTGCCCATCTACTATATCGTCAAATCCATAAATTATTAAATGTTGTTCAAAAATTGTATCAGGAATTGTTGTGTATTGGGCATGATTAATTAAGTGAAAGAAAAGAGATATTATAAATAAATAATACTTCATAATAGTAATTGTTTAAAAAGAATAAGATAAACGAATGTCTAAAGCAATTTGTAGATTGTAATCTCTGTGACTAGCAGAACTATACCCCAAGCCTGTCGCAAAATCAAAATTAAGATTTTGTATAATATTTCGTCGAAAACCCCATTTTGGGATGATATTAGTACTTGATGTAATACTAGCACCTTGCCTATTGGTTTCTGTAAACCAATCAGGTACATAAGAAAAGTCAATTGCAAGATAATTAGCTGAATTGTTTGTTATATTTTTTTCTTTCTCTAAACGTTTGTTAAAATTATAGTAGTACCTCGGTTCTAAACTAAAGATTGTAGTGAAAAGATAATCTAAACTATGACCATTAGTGCCTTTAAGAATACCACCTGCATATCCAAACTCTGTATTTAAGGTAAATTTGTCACTAAGTGTTTTTTCATAATTTATCCATACGCCTATTAGACCAGCTTCTACGCTAAATAAGTCTTTTAATTCTTGTTTTTCTTGTGCATTTGAGAATAGTGTTATTCCTAAAAAGGCAAGTATTATAATTTTTTTCATTTTGTTTCTATTTATTGAATTTCTATACTAATTGACAAACCAATACTTTCTATACCATAATTGTTATTTAATCTACCAGAGCTTTCAAACTCCTTATATATTTTTTGATAGGAATAAATTAACTCGAAATAACCAAGGAGACTCATAAATAATTGGGTTCTATAACCCAATGACCATCTAATCAAAAACCCAGGTTTGTCGACACTTCCCATATGTAAACCTAGATCTCCTTTTGTCGTGATGGTGTTCTTAGTATCTAACAATGTACTTCTAAGGTTAAAAAATATTGGGTAATAACTAATTTCAGGTTGGGTTAATTTCTCATACCCAATTCCTAGTCCAGCAGCTAAATAAGGACTAAAATAATAATTTACAGAGGTGTTTACTCCGTAAACACGAGAGTCATACTCTAAATCATATAAGGTTTTATGGATTCCACCACCTATATTATCCCCATAAGGGAACAAAAAAAGTGATTGAGTGTTAACACTCAATCCCTTTTCTTTGGTATATTCTTTATCATTCTGAGCCATGATTTGAGTCACTACGAGTAATAAAAAAAAAGCAACACTATATTTAAAAAACCAGTCTACTTCCATGCCATTGTTCATTTCTTTTTGCCATACCATACGTATTTGCTCCAATAATTTCTGGATGTTGAAAATCAAATTCCCATGAAAAAGGGTTTGGGTTTATACTCCATTGCCCTCCAGTTCCTGTGCCAAAATCATAAGTTATTACAGGGGTTACTCCACCCAAATCAAAAACATTACTAACTTTTTTACAATTAACACAACTTTCTGTAAAATCATAATAAGAAACCCAAGTCATAGAAGGTGTAGAAGTAACAACTCCTAATCTTTTTAGCTCTTTATTTTTTACAAGCTGTAATAAATCTTTAGCCTTATCATATATATTTTCATAAAAGAGTTCTCTTATTTTTCGTTCAGAAATATATACATCATCTATTACTAATACTTCAATTACTAAATCTAAAGGCTGACTTTCAGTAAATGGTAAATATGGCAAAGGAGCTTCTTCATTCTGAATAAAATTATTATAAGACATATAAGATTCATATACTTGTCCATCAATATATATTCTCGTACTTGGAAAAATTGCTAAATTTGAATTACTTGGCGGTATTACATCAAACTTCCAAGAAATACTATTGATTCCCAAAGCTATTTGATCTGTTTCTTCTTTGCGCCAAATACCTCTCCAATCCCTTTTTTGATGCTTTACTTTAATACCTTGTGAATAAAACAACCAGGCATCAACATCCCAAAATTTTGTTTTTACCCTTCTTCTACTTTCATATTTGTCTTTACAGACTTTAACTGTACCAAAAATATTTGCTAACCATGCTGTATTGTCTCCGTCACATTCTTCTAGTGTATTCGCGATTACTCCTAATTCCTCCAGTGGAGTTGGATCTGGATCATTATTGTCATTATTATCACTATCATTATTATCACTATCATTATTATCACTATCATTATTATCACTATCATCATCATCATAATAATCACATGGTATAAAGTAATCAATATCTCCATAAATATCTACTGCGTAACCACAAGGATTAGAATCTATATAAGCAAGTCTAGTTGCTTCATCCGTTGGGGTTAATAAATCCTTTGAAATACTTTTATCGTCTAAATAATTATTTAATTCATTAATCTCATCTACATTAATTACAAATAGTCCAGTATCTGTATATTTATAAACCTCATTACCTATCTGAAGTTCAGCTTCTTGATTTAAAAAGCTAGTAAAGACTTCTTCTCCAAAAATATCTTCCAAATCGTCAATGTCATCTAAAATGTCTTCATCTGTGACATTTGTTCTCATTTGTAAAGCAATATTGTTCGTTTTAATTTTGGTTAAATGTCTGTCTACCTGATTTTGCTCTGTTCTATCATTTACAATAGGTCTCAAAGAATAAAAATCTTTAGAATAAAATTTAGTATCTAGAATATCTGCAATATTTTCTTCATTTTTTTCTTTCATTTCGTTAAAGTAATTCTGAAATGCAGTTTTACTAGGAAACACAAGTCTACCTTTTTCTACTTTTACTTCGTTTATTGTCGCATTTTCTATAGTTTCAAAATCTTTTTGACAAGAAACAAAGAATAAACTGGTTATTATTAATGCAATATATGCCCTACTTACATAATTTTTCATAAATTTGTAATGTTAAAATTAATAATTGAAAACTGTTGTTTTAACTATGAGGAGCTGTTACTTCGGTAGCAGCTTTCTCTATTTTTGGATTATAGCTATGTCATTTTTTTTTTTGGTTTTAATTTATAATATTGTGTAGTACAACACAAGTTTGTATTTCAATAATGTATTTAATATAATGAATGGTAGCAACTTTTCAAGGTGTTTGTAAATAAGCTCATAAGCAATAGCATCTAGGGTACTTCAAATATATAACAATATTTTGATTAAAAACAAAATTTCAACATACTTTACTCGAATATATATATATATATATATATATAACTGATAATCAGTAAGATAAACGAAATATTTTAATAAGCTTTCAATTAAAACATCATTTTAAAAACTTTCGCCCTTTCCATTTATAACTTGAAAATAAGCTTATAAAAGCGACACTCACACTAAAAAAAGGATAGAACAAACTACCCATAAACCAAGATAAGAAATTAATTTTTTGGTTGAGAATAGTTGCCACTGTTACTACTAAAAGTCGATCTATTAGAAGTTTAATTATAAAGAATATGCCTAAAGAAAAACTTGCGTTTTCAATAAACGGACTTGCAAATAAAAAACTTAATAGGAGTAGGTTGGTTAGAACTACAAGAATCCCAGTAAATGTGATAAATGAATTTGGTATTTTACTCGTTTTAGCTGCCCATCGAATACGTTGTTGATATAATGCCTGCCATGTAGATTCACTTTTTGTTTGAACTATTGCCTCTTTACTATTTAAAAGGGAAACTTGTTTTGGAAATGCTTTTTGCATTTTCTGTAATAGAAAAACATCATCACCACTTGCTATTTGATCGTTGTCTTTAAAACCATCTACTTTTATAAAGGCTTGTTTGCAGTAGGCTAAATTTGCACCACTACACAACATAGGGTTTTTCCAGACAAAACTACCTATAGTTACACCTACTAAACTCATCCAATCGAGTTGCTGAAATTGATAGAGAAAACCCTTTTTGTTTTGAAAAGAGACTAAGCCTGCGATGAATTTAGGATTGTTTTCACTAACATAAGCATCGTAAATTTGTAACCATTTTTTTGGTAAAATACAATCTGCATCGGTGGTAAGAATCCAATCAAATTTGCTTTGTTTGATAGCAGTTGTAATCGCATCTTTTTTTGGAGAATTAGAATATCTTTGGTTTTCTAGTATTTTTATATTTAAGTTGTGATGTTCTTTTTCAAAATGCTGAACAAGTTGTACTGAATTATCTGAGGAATCATCATTCACAAACACTACCTCAAATTGATTGTTTGGATAATCGAGTTGAGCAATTGAATCTAATAAAACAGGTAAATTGCTAGCCTCGTCTCTAAATGGAATTAGGATAGAAAAATTGGTTTGGAAAAGTGGGTTGTCAGCTATAAATTCAGGTATTTTTTTTACACCCAAATAGAATCCTAAAATTAAGAGGAAATAAATTATCCCTACCAATATTACAAAAAATAGTCCCCAACTTAGTATCATTTAAACACCTTTTAAATCTGTTTTAAACTGATTATTAGAATACTTATTTCCCGTTTTAAAAGTGAGAATATAATAACTACCTATAATTGCCGGTAGGGCAAAATTGAGTAACCACATAATCATACTAATACTGATAATGCTTATCCCTTCAATATTTAAAAACGAAAATAGATAAATAGCGATACTTCCTTTTATGACAAAATCAAACAAATTAATTGTCGGTAACAGAGTCGCTAAAAAATACATGGTAAATATAAGCATCATTGCGGTTGTATAGGGTATTTCAATTCCAAAAATCAATACTAAAAAGTAAAATTGATGTGAGAATATTAGATATCGTAAAAGTGATACTGAAATTAGTACTCCCAAACTTCTATTAGATTGCTTTTTTAAAAACGAGAGTAATCGTTTGTAGTAGTTTCCTTTTTGGTTTCTATTGGTTACTTTAACACCTCCAAATATCAAGACAATTATCATGACGAGTGCGTAAACTATTCTACGTAATTTATGTGGATGAATATTAACTTCGAACGTATTGATGAAATAGGCTAAGCCAATAATTCCAAAAAATAAGGTCATAAATAGCTGTATGGAATTGCCTCCCAAATTTAAAAGCCAAATTCTGTTTCGTTGGTGTTTTTGAAAGTATAAAGCTTTGCCACCATATTCTCCCAATTTAAAAGGAGTAAACAAAGATAACGTATGCGAGCTTAGACTTTGTCTTGCTGCCTCAAAAAAAGCAATCTTTTTAATGGTATTTACTAACAGCTTCCATTTTAATATTTCAAAAAACCAGTTGATTAGTGTCATGCCAATAAGTAGTGGCATAATCCAATTTGTTTTAAATAAATAAACTTTAATTTGATTGACAAATGTTTCAAAAGATATTGAACTACTATGAAAGACTCGTTGGTAAATAAAATATCCTGCACCAAACACAATGGCTAATTTGATTAGCAAGAACCAAAAATGTTTATATTTTAATGAGATATTGTACATTTACGCAAAGAAACGAAATATTGGCAACAGAAAAAATCATATTAGGAATTGACCCAGGAACAACGGTTATGGGTTTTGGGCTCATTAAGGTTCTCAACAAAAAAATGGAACTGATTGTATTAGATGAATTACTACTATCAAAATATGATGATCATTATTTAAGACTCAAAAAAATATTTGAAAAAACCATACAGATTATTGATAATTACCACCCTGATGAAATAGCAATTGAAGCACCCTTTTTTGGAAAAAACGTCCAATCTATGCTAAAATTAGGGCGGGCACAAGGAGTTGCGATGGCAGCGGGTTTATCACGTGAAATTTCTATTACAGAATATGCCCCAAAAAAAATTAAAATGGCGATTACCGGTAATGGAAATGCTAGTAAAGAACAAGTGGCAAAAATGTTGCAAAGCATATTAAAACTGAAAACCTTACCCAAACGATTAGATTCAACCGATGGATTAGCAGCAGCCGTTTGTCATTTTTATAACGGAGATAAAATTGTTTCAGGAACTAATTATTCAGGCTGGGCAGCTTTTGTTAAGAAGAATCCCAGTAAGATCAAATAGGTGTTTAGCATTTAGCGAAATTACATCTTCTTCAGGTTATTAATCTCTTGTTGAGTAAGGTGTCGCCAATGTCCTCTTGGTAAATTTTTCTTAGTTAATTCAGCAAAAATTACACGATCTAACTTGACTACCTTATAGCCAAAGTTTTCAAAAATCTTACGGACAATACGGTTTCTACCAGAATGAATTTCAATACCAACTTCTGATTTTGGTTGTCCTTCAATATAAGAAATGGCATCTACAAACACACGACGATCTTCTATTTTGAAACTATCAGCCGCAATATCTTTTAAATGATTAGCTGTTGCCTTTTTATCCAAAGAAACTTGATATAGTTTACGAATATTATGTTTTGGATGGGTTAACTTTTTTGTCAATTCTCCATCATTTGTAAAGAGTAATAAACCTGTTGTATTTCTGTCTAAACGACCTACAGGATAGATACGTTCTTTAGCCGCTTTAGTAATCAAATCCATAACTGTTCTACGACCTCTTTCATCATCAACAGTGGTGATATAGTTTTTAGGTTTGTTTAGTAAAACATAGCGTTTTTCTTCTGGATTGATTAGAGTAGTATCAAAACGCACTTCGTCTCCAGGTTGCACTTTAAATCCCATTTCGGTGATGGTTTTACCATTAACCGTTGCACTACCTGCTTTGATAAATACATCTGCTTCACGACGAGAACAAATACCTGCATTGGCAATATATTTGTTGAGTCTAATGCCTGTACTCTCAGAGCTAGTATGTGGCGTATTTTGTTTTTTTGGAGTTTTATGTCGTCCTCGCGACGAGTTTGATGGTTTCATATCGTATTGATTTTGGCGCGAAAATACATTATAATTAAGAATTATGAATTAAGAATTAAGAATTAATTGAGTTTTCTGTCATTTATTGTTGCAATATTACAGTATCCACAGTATCCACAGTATCCACAGTATCCACAGTATCCACAGTATCCA
>JAOZLL010000035.1:0-7127 GCA_029934835.1 Flavobacteriaceae bacterium
CATAAACACATAAACACATAAACACATAAACACATAAACACATAAACACATAAACAATATGAACTATACACAACCCATGCTCAAAGAAGGAAGTTTAAAAGATCAAGTAATCGTAGTAACAGGTGGTGGAAGTGGTTTGGGAAAAGCCATGAGTACTTATTTCTTAGAATTAGGTGCAAAAGTTGCCATTACTTCTAGAAATTTAGAAAAATTACAAAATACCGCCAAAGAGATGCAAGAGAAAACAGGAGGAGAAGTTCTCTCGGTAGCTTGCGATGTGAGGAATTCTAACGAAGTAGAAAATATGTTACAAGCAGTACTTGAGAAATGGGGTAGAGTAGATGGGCTACTCAATAATGCAGCAGGTAATTTTATAAGTCCGACTGAACGTTTATCACCAAGAGCTTTTGATGTAGTTTTAGATATCGTATTAAAAGGAACCAAGAATTGTACTTTAATTTTTGGGAAGCATTGGATAGAAACCAAACAAAAGAAAGCAACTGTTTTAAATATTGTGACGACCTATGCTTTTACGGGTTCAGCCTATGTAGTGCCATCTGCAGCAGCTAAAGCAGGAGTTTTAGCCATGACACGTTCATTAGCAGTTGAATGGGCAAAATATGGTATTCGTTTTAATGCGATTGCTCCTGGTCCATTCCCAACTAAAGGAGCTTGGGATAGATTGTTGCCAGGTGATTTGAAAGAAAAATTTGATATGTCTAAAAAAGTACCGGTTGGACGAGAAGGTAAGCATCAAGAATTAGCCAACTTGGCTGCTTATTTGATGAGTGATTTTTCAGCTTATATAAATGGTGAGGTTATTGTCATTGACGGAGGTGAGTGGTTACAAGGTGCAGGTGAGTTTAATATGCTTAAAGATGTTCCCGAGGAAATGTGGGATATGTTAGAAAAGATGATTCGTGCTAAGAAGGCTTGATAGTTGAAAAAAGCATTTTTCACATTAATAATCAGGAAGTTTTTCTAAGAAGATGTAAGTCTCTTTTTCAAAATTCATCTGACAATAAAAATGTTGCAAACCGTTGGTAATCATTAGGTATTTGGCATCTAATGATAAATTATATCGAGCAATTTGGTCAAAAGTTTCTTGAGTTATTTTTATATTTGGAGCTTTGCATTCCACAATAATATGTGGATGAAGTGATTTATTATACACTACGATGTCTGCTCTTTTATGTTGTGTATTTATAGTGAATTGCTTTTCAATTGCCATCCATTCTGCAGGATATTTTTTCTCTTGAATTAGATACTGTATGGCATGTTGACGTACCCATTCTTCAGGAGTTATGATAATATATTTTTTTCGAATTGGATCCCAGATATACGGTATATTTTCGTTACTTTTGGTTTTGAAAGAATAGGATGGAAATTGTAAGGCTACCATAAGGTAAAGTTACAATATATATTTAAGAATTAAGAATGCAGAATTAAGAATTATTGAAACAATGAGATTTTTGTTTTGTAATTATGCAAGCAAAATACAATAAACAAAAACGAAATTGTAAAAATAATCAGCGTAGCTAATTATTTGAAAAAATAGTTTTAACTATTTATAAACTTGGCGCCTTAGCGGTAAAAAAAATGACAGTAGAAAATATTATAAATGATATTAAAAAAGGAAATATAAGTCCCATTTATTTTTTATATGGTGACGAGCCTTATTTTATTGATCAATTGTCTGATTATATTGAAAACAATATCTTGACAGAAGCTGAAAAAGGTTTTAATCAGATGGTATTGTATGGTAGAGATGTTAATATGGCTGAGATTATATCAAATGCGAGACGTTTTCCTATGATGGCTGAGAGGCAAGTAATTATTGTCAAAGAAGCACAAGATTTGGCACGTACTTTTGATCAATTAGAAAGCTATATCGAAAATCTACAACTAACCACAACTCTTGTATTTAACTATAAATACAAAAAGCCTGATAAACGTAAAACAATTTTTAAAAAATTGGCTAAAGCAAGCGTTTTTTTTGAAAGCAAAGCTTTGTATGAAAACCAAGTGCCCAATTGGATTAATATATATGTAAAGTCTAATGGTTTTTTAATTGAACCCAAAGCAAGCCAGATGTTGGTTGAGTTTTTAGGGACAGCATTAAGTAAGATTGTAAATGAACTCAATAAACTATTTATAGTATTACCAAAAGGAACCACTATTTCTCCAGATGCAATTGAGGAAAATATAGGTATCAGTAAAGATTTTAATAATTTTGAATTACGAAAAGCTATTGGAGTAAAAAATGTTGTAAAGGCAAATCAGATTATTACTTATTTTTCTCAGAATCCAAGAAACAATCCAACGGTAATGACTATTTCATTACTGAATAGCTTTTTTACCCAGTTATTACAATATCATGCTTTGCCCAATAAGAATAATCCAAAAGCTGTTGCAATTGCTTTACGTGTAAATCCATTTTTTGTAAGTGATTATACTTCAGCTGGTAGCAATTATCCTATGCGTAAAGTTTCACAAATAATTGGACTTTTACGTGATGCTGATGTTAAGAGTAAAGGTGTTGGAGCAAGAGATCTTCCTCAAGTAGATTTACTTAAGGAATTGTTGTTTAAAATTATGCACTAGATTTTTTTTGCTAAATGCTAAATGCTAAATGCTAAATACAAAGTAAAAGGCAAACTATCTCTTCGGAAATCGCATCGGATAACTAACATCAACTTGTCCTTTAGAAATTTTTTCTAGTTTACGTTTTAATAGCCGTTTTTTAAATGGAGAAACTAAATCAGTAAACAATATACCTTCAATATGATCGTATTCGTGTTGTACTACTCTTGCCGCTAAGCCATCAAGATTTTCGGTGTGTTTTTTAAATTTTTCATCGTAGTATTCGATAGTGACTTTTGGCTGTCTTGCTACGTCTTCATTGATACCAGGAATACTTAAACAACCTTCTGAAAAATCCCAATATTCACCATATTCATCAGTGATAGTAGGGTTTATGAAAACTCTATTGTAATTTTTCAAGAAAGCCCTTTCTTCATCAGAATATTCTTCATTTTCAGCAAATGGAGCAGTGTCAACTAAAAATAAACGGATGGCTTTACCAACTTGAGGTGCCGCAATTCCTACACCATAAGAATTAAGCATGGTCTCACGCATATTTACAATAAGTTCTTCTAATTTAGAAAAGTCTTGGTCAATCTCTTTGCCTTTTTTTCGTAAAACAGGATCACCGATGGCAACTATAGGTAAAATCATAATTTATTTGTTTTGAATTGCAAAATTACAAAAAAATGTAGCATAAGTACTTTTAATTTAACGAGTTTTGTATCATAGAACAAGTCTTGATTGTATTTGTAAATAAATGGCATAAGCTTTGTCTTATAGAGTACAAGATAATAAACGATATTAATGTAAATGTATGTAAATCAGATTTTTGACTTATATGATGTAGTTTGAGAGCAAAAGATCTTATTTACTTAATGACAAAATGACCTTGATAATATTATGAGTAAATTAAAATTCAATATGTTTGACAAAATGTCACTCGAAAATATAGTAGATGAAGACTCTGAATTTATTCCGTTAATGAGTTCGGAAGATGAGGAAGAGATTCACAAAGAAGAAATTCCAAAGGAATTGGCAATTTTACCCTTACGTAATTCGGTGCTTTTCCCTGGTGTGGTAATACCTATTACTGCCGGTAGAGATTCTTCTATTCAATTAATTAAGGATGCGAATAAAGCGAATAAAATAATTGGAGTTGTCGCTCAAAAAAATGAGGCAATAGAAGATCCTTCAATTGATGATTTACATCAAGTTGGTACAGTAGCAAAAATTCTTAAGGTTTTAAAAATGCCCGATGGAAATACAACTGTAATCTTACAGGGAACAAAACGCTTTAAAGTTGGAGAATTGCTACAAAAGGAACCTTATATTAAAACCACTACAATTGGATTTGTAGAAGATAGAAGTGCCATTAATGATTCCGAATTTAATGCTATAATTGATTCTATTCGTGAAAAAGCATTAGAAATAATTCATTTAAATCCGGCTTTGCCAACAGAAGCTAGTTTTGCGATTAAGAATATTGAAAGTAAAACCTTTTTATTGAATTTTATCTCATCCAATTTAGATATGGATGTAAAAGATAAACAAGGTTTATTAGATGAACCTAATCTTAAAGAACGAGCCTTGTTGACGTTAAAAACAATGGATCATGAGTTGCAACATCTTGAGTTAAAACAAGATATCCAGTCCAAGACACGTACTGATATGGATAAGCAACAACGAGATTATTACTTGCATCAACAACTCAAAACCATTCAAGAAGAATTGGGAGGTGTTTCTTATAGTGAAGATGTTGCAGAAATGCGTATAAAATCCAAAAAGAAAAAATGGTCTAAAGAAGTTGCTGAAAAGTTCGAAAAGGAGTTAGGACGTTTAGAACGTATGAATCCACAAGTGGCAGAATATTCAGTACAAAGAAGTTATTTAGAACTCATTTTAGAATTACCATGGAATGAGTATTCCAAAGATAAATTTGATTTAAAACGCGCACAAAGAATTCTTGATCGGGATCATTCTGGGATGGAAAAAGTTAAGGAACGTATTATTGAACACTTAGCTGTTCTAAAACTAAAAGGTGATATGAAATCGCCCATTCTTTGTTTGTATGGACCTCCAGGAGTTGGGAAAACTTCATTGGGACGTTCTATTGCTGAAGCATTAGGTCGAAAATATGTGCGTATGTCATTAGGTGGTTTACGTGATGAAGCTGAAATTAGAGGGCATCGTAAAACTTATATAGGAGCTATGCCAGGGAGAATTGTTCAAGGTTTAAAAAAAGCAGAAACCTCTAATCCAGTTTTTATATTAGATGAAATTGATAAATTGGGCTCAAGCCATCAAGGCGATCCATCATCAGCTATGCTAGAGGTGTTAGATCCTGAACAAAATGCAACATTCTACGATAATTATCTAGAGATGGGTTACGATCTTTCTAAGGTATTGTTTATTGCAACGGCAAATAATATTTGGAATGTACCTTGGGCTTTGCGTGATAGAATGGAGTTGATTCAATTAACGGGTTATACCTTGCAGGAGAAAGTAGAAATTGGTCGTAAACATTTATTACCTAAACAACTTAAAGAACATGGTCTAGATAGTAGCCATCTGAAAATAGGAAAAAAGCAATTTGAATTAGTTGTTGATAGTTATACCAGAGAGTCAGGTGTACGTGGTTTGGATAAACGTATTGCTAAATTGGTGCGTTTTGCAGCCAAATCAATTGCGATGGAAGAAACCTATGAACCCATTTTAACAAATGAAAAGATTGAAAAGATTTTGGGTGTTTCTCACATGGGACGTGATAAATATGAGCAATCTAATGTTGCAGGAGTGGTTACAGGTCTTGCATGGACCCAAACTGGCGGAGACATTCTCTATATAGAATCTATTGTTTCTAAAGGTAAAGGGATGTCTATAACAGGTAATTTGGGTACGGTAATGAAAGAATCAGCAACAATTGCTTTAGAATATATCAAAGCAAATACGGCTATTTTTGGTGTGAATCCAAAGGTTCTAGAAAAGTACAAAGTACATATTCATGTCCCAGAAGGTGCAACACCAAAAGATGGTCCGAGTGCAGGAATTGCTATGTTAACTTCATTGGTTTCGGTGTTTACACAACGAAAAATTAAAGCACGTCTTGCCATGACAGGAGAAATTACCTTACGTGGAAAGGTGCTACCAGTTGGTGGAATTAAAGAAAAAATATTAGCTGCCAAAAGAGCAAACATCAAAGAGCTTATCTTATGTAAAGAAAACCAAAAAGATATTGAGGAAATTAAATCAAAATATTTAAAGGGATTAAAGTTTCATTACGTAACTGAAATGAAGGAAGTATTAGAAATTGCTTTATTAAAACAAAAGGTAAAAAATGCCGTTAAGTTTGATTTAGAAAAATAAAAATTGAATTTTTTGCTTAAGTCAAATAATTTGGCACTATATTTGCAAATCACTAAGTATAATTTTAAACTATAATAATGATTAAAGGAACAGTAAAATTCTTCAACGAAACCAAAGGTTTTGGATTTATCGCAGAAGAAGGTTCAGACAAAGAACATTTTGTACACGTCTCAGGTTTAATTGACGAAATTCGCGAAGGCGATAGCGTTGAATTTGAACTAAAAGAAGGAAAAAAAGGATTAAACGCAGTAAATGTAAAAGTTATCTAATAACTTATAAATTCTTGAATTAAATGTTAAAAGCCTATCAAAATTGATAGGCTTTTTTTTGTGGAAAACTTAGGTTTATATTTTTTCTACCAATCTAAATCCTTCGCCGTGAATGTTGATAATTTCAACAGTTTCATCTATACTTAGGTATTTTCTTAGCTTAGCGATATAAACATCCATACTTCGTGAAGTGAAATAGTTGTCATCACGCCAAATCTTGGTTAAGGCTAATTCACGAGGCATCAAATCGTTTTTGTGTTGGGCTAACATCTTAAGCAACTTATTTTCTTTAGGAGAAAGTTTTTGAGGCTCACCACCTTTATAGATTAACTGTCGCAGTTTAGAATTTAAATAAAAACCACCGATTTCAAATTCAAAAACTTCATCAGTTTTTCCTATCTCATTGTCTTTTCGTTGAAATATAGCTTTAATTTTGTAGAGTAAAACTTCTGAGTCAAATGGTTTGGTCAAATAATCATCAGCACCCACTTGATAACCCCTCAAAACATCTTCTTTCATTGTTTTTGCAGTCAAAAAAATAATTGGGATTTGTGTATTTTTTTTACGAATATCTTGTGCCAAAGAGAACCCATCTTTTCTAGGCATCATAACATCTAAGATACATAGGTCATATTCGTTATTCTTAAAGAATACAAATCCTTCTAAACCATCTTTGGCTAATGTTACGTTAAAATCATTTAAGCTCAGGTAATCTCTTAATACATTTCCAAAATTTGGATCATCTTCTACCAATAATATTCTTTTGTTTTCCATGATATTTAGTTTTAAATTTTAATATCAGAAATCCAAAACTGGAAGTCTGAAAAGTTTATACTATTTTGTTTATTTTACGCTTTACGCTTTACGCTTTACGCTTTACGCTTTACGCTTTACGCTTTACGCTTTACG
>JAOZLL010000035.1:7227-21620 GCA_029934835.1 Flavobacteriaceae bacterium
CTGAATGCTGTTTTTTTTGCCTACTGCCTATTAAATAACAGGTAATTTTACAGTAAATGTACTCCCTTTTCCTTTGTCACTTATAAGGCTTACTTTTCCTTGATGTATTTCTACAATTTTTTTCACATAAGATAATCCTAAACCATGCCCTTTTATGTTATGGATATTTCCAGTTTCTTCTCTGTAAAACTTATCAAAAACGTTCTTTTGTGCATTTTTATTCATTCCAATTCCGTTGTCACTAATATGAATTAATATAGCATTTGATATGTTTTCAGTAAAAATCACAATTTTTGGTTTGTTTTCTGAATACTTAATGGCATTGTCTAACATGTTGACAAACACATTGGTAAGGTGAAATGAATTTCCTAATATTTCTGTTTGAAATGCTTCAAACTTTAGTTTTAGCGAACCACCTCTGTCGTCAATGAGTAATTGAACATGTGATATGGCATCTTCCAAAACATCATGAATATCAATAACTTCTTTACTGACATCTAATTGGTTTTTATCTAGTTTAGAAATTCGTAATACTGTTTCCACCTGCGCATGCATTCGTTTGTTTTCCTCACGAATCATCTTGACATAATTTAGAATTTTATCTTTATCATCAATTATTTTTGGATTTTTTATAGCATCTAAAGCCAAGTTTATAGTTGCGATAGGTGTTTTAAACTCATGTGTCATATTATTGATGAAATCTGTTTTGATTTCAGCAATTTGTTTTTGTTTGTTTAATTGGTATAATGTAATTGCAAAAACACTTATTATCATCGCAATAAAGAGAATTGATAAGATTAAGTTTTTTTGAATATCGGATAATAAATAGGTTTCTTTTTCGGGGAAATTCACATATAATTGATAATTACTACTTCCTTCATTATCAGTAAATAGCGGGATTTGGTAACTTTTTCCAGCTTTAATTTTAAAGTATCCTGATTTAACAGACGTCAGCATTCCTCGATCGTAGATAGCAAATTTAAATGCTGTTTCGATACCTCTATTCTTTAATTGTCTTTTAATCTTATTATTTAAACTACTACTGTTTATTCTTGTATTAATAGGTGTTCTTTTAATTTCTTCATAAAGTAAATCTCTGAAATTATCTTTATCCAAATCAGTGAGTTCATTAAATCGAAGTGTATGTATTTCAGGTGTTAATGCTTTTACGTCATCATCATTTATTCTATGAGTACTAATCAAGACGTCTTTTTTACTAAATGTACGTTTTAAAACCAGACTATCTTGATTATATAATTCGGTTGGAACTTTATATTTTTGTTCAAGAATGGTACGTGCATAAGTGAATTTTTCATTTCTAGCCGTATCTATTTGTTCGTAGATAATTCTTGAGATAGCTGCTTCAGTAGCTAGTTTTCTATATTTTGTAAGACCACTATATCTTTTTATATAGTTATTTAGTTCTCTATTTTCTATGTTTTTTGAAACCGTCTGTAGAGTAGCATGAACATTTCTCGTAAACTGCTTTTCACTAATTTGTAGCGTATTACGAATCCAGAATATCTGAACCACAATAATACCAATGAGTGCAAAACTCATGATCGCAATTATAAGAAAAAATGTAGGCTTTCGCATTGCTCAAAAGTAATCTATTTTATATCTTTTTTTAAAAGATTTAGATAAAATTAACACAATAACTATGCTATTAACGATAAATTAAGAGAAAAATGTTAACTTTTTTCGCTTTTGCTAATTTTTAGCAATTTTTTGTAGAGTATATTTGTTGTTTTTGAAGTAGTTTCCCAATCAATATTTTGGATCACAAAATCTGATTTTTTTATTTTTAAAACGTCATCCCATTGATGTTGCATCCGTTCTTTTACTTGTTTAGAATTCACTCCATCTCTTTGTGTAACTCTTTTTATTCTAGTTTCAACAGGAGCAGTTACAGTAATAATATAATCACACAATGCATCACTTCCATTTTCAAAAAGTATGGCATTTTCATAAACGATAAAAGGACTAGTTTGGACTGATTTAAATTCTAAGAAATGCTGGTGAACATGCGGATGTACAATGGCATTTAATTGCTCTAGCTTTTTAGGATTTCCAAAAACTTGTTTGGCTAAATAGGCTCTATTTAATTGTTCATTGACATAAGACTCTTTCCCAAAAGTTGCACAAACTTTATCTTTAATCTCTTGACTAGAATGCATGAGTTTTTTAGCCTCAATATCAGCAATATACACAGGAATTCCCTTGTTGATAAATAGTTGTAAAACACTTGTTTTACCACTTCCAATTCCACCTGTTAAGCCTACAACAATCATTTTTTTAATAGATAAGTTACTTCTTTGGGTTGAATAGAATAATCTGTAATAAAATCTGGTTTTTGTGTAATTATTAGCGGTAATACTATTTTTTTATCTGAAGTGTCTGTGGGAAAATTACACGAAATGGTAAAACTTTTCTCAGTTATTTTTTGATAGTTTTCAAATGTGACTTGATAAATAACTTTAGTTGTTTTAGGATATAATTCCATCTGAATATTTTGTGGTAGACCTATAATATTAATAGGAACTTCAATTTGTCCTTGTGTAAATTTGGCTACATTACCAGTGATGGTAGCTTGTTTTGTTTCAAAGGATAATGCTTTATTTAAAATGGGCAGTTTAAGATCAACTGTTTTAGAGAAATTTTTATCTATTAAAATAATTTCATCATCCATAGTAAAAATATGTTCAATGCTGTCAATTATTTTTTCAGGACCTTTTATCAGTATGCTGTCAGGGTTTATGTGTAAACTTTCAGTTAGTTTATAGCCTGATTTGAAGTCTAATTTAATTGTAGATTTAATAGGAATTTTCTTTGTGATTAGATTTCCTAAATAAATGAGTAAACTATCATTATTAAAACGTGTTATCTCTGTTTCATGCAATTGTTTTTGTAGTAGTGGCAATTGCTTGTTGGGTAAATAATAATAGGTATTTTTATCTTTAAATTTAAAATCTGAGACATCAAAGTTTATACTTTTTGTTTTTAATTTATGGCCTATAATTTTAAAACCAGTAGCATATATTTGTGCTTCTATTTTAGTTGATGGCGTTTCTTGAAAAGTTAGATTAAATGGAACGTTCTTATAAGCTATGGAGAATTCAGTAAGGTAAGTATACTTGTCTGACAATGCAGAAAAGAACCAAAATAAAGCAGACAGTAGTAAAAAAATAGAGAATACTTTAATTTTACGATTTATCTTTAAAGTTGCTTTATTGTGTTTAGCCTTCATACTTTTTAAATTTTACCGCAAGATGCGGAGTCGCTAAGATTTTTTTAATCTTTTACAAAAATAGTAAAAAATAAAGGCATAAAAAAAGTGAGTAGTTAACTCACTTTTAAATTATTTTGTCTAACGTCTAACGTCTAACACTATTTTTTAGTTACACCTGCATCTTTTTGATATCTCTTGCTCATTTCCATAGAAATGGCAGATTTCTCAAATTTAATTCGTCCCGCCTGTGTTTCAATAAGAACAGTTCCTTCGGTTTCATTGGTTTCAACTATTTTTCCGTGTATACCACTAGTCATAACTACTTTACTACCTTTTTTGATGTCAGATTGAAATTGTCTTTCAGATTTCTGACGTTTCATTTGAGGTCGTATCATAAAAAAGTAAAGCACTACAAAGAGTAGTAAAAAAGGCAACATGCCACTGTTTAAAATTTGATCCATAATTTATTTTCTTATTTTATTAACTTCATATCCTTCTGGATACTTGGTTTTTTTGCATTAGGTGAAATAGCTTTTGGTGTTCGTTTTGGTGCATTTGGGTCAGGAGTAACAAAACCTTTTACATAAACCACTTCTTTTCCAGAAAGCGTATTAACTGTTAAAGTAACTGATTTATTTTGTTTGTTACGTTTCCCTTTAGAACGAAATTGGGCTTTAATTTCACCTTTTTCACCTGGTTTTATAGCTTTGTTTCTTGGCCATTCAGGTACAGTACAACCACAAGAAGCTTTAGCCTTTGTGATGATTAAATCACTTTTTCCGGTATTTTCAAATACAAATATTGCATCAATAACATCACCTTCATCAATTGTTCCAAAATCAAATTCTTTAGATTCAAAGGTCATTTCAGCCAATCCAGCTTTTGCTTTTGAATCTCGTTCTTTTGATTTGGTAAGGTTGGAGTCATTTACTTTATTTGCTGCATTGTCTTTGCACGATATAAAGCTTATGCTAATTATAGCTAGTACTATAAGAGTTAATTTTTTCATGTTTATTACTTAATTAATTTTAATTTTATGTGGGCAAAGTTAATAAAATAACAATACTACATTAATCCTCTACCTGTTTTTTGTACCTTTTTATTTTTTTGGTAGTCAACTAATAGTTTGTCTAAAACTCCATTTATAAAGAAACTGCTTTTTGGTGTACCATAGTCTTTTGCAATTTCTATATATTCATTTATACTTACCTTAGTCGGTATCGATGGAAAGTGTAAAAATTCTGTAATTGCCATAATCATCAATAATTTGTCAATTTTTATGATACGCTCAGAATCCCAATTAGGTGTTTTGTTGTCGATATCTTTTTCGTATTTTTTAAAATTTAAAACCGTTTTGCGAAATAGAGAAATGGCATAATCTTTATCCGTAATATCTTTGTATAGTGAGTCTGCGACAAAGTTTTGAGAAGCAACAAAGTTGTTTAGGTTCCCAACAATCCAAGTGTTAATAAAAGGAATATCATCTACCCATGTGATCACTTCATTTTCATAAAACTCAGCTAGTTGATTATTGGGCGCAATGATTTTTTTGTAAACAGAAAGCATAAATGATTTGTCATCTTGATAACTTGGGTTTTCAAGGTGCATATAAGTATCAAAGGACTTACTTTTCTTAATTTTATTCCAAATAATATCTGTAATGTCATCGTGGTCTCGCCAATTTATCTCAGGATTATCCTGAATGAGATCATTGAGAGAAAGACTATTTTTTAATTGAAATAGGATATTATTGTTAATGAAATTAGTACTAGTAACTAACGGAGAATCAGTAACAACTAGATTGTTTTTAGAGGCTTTAAAATGTTTGGTTGCTTTTTTAAAAACAGCAACTATAAGTCCTAATTGAGCAATATATAAATGATGCAAACGTTCTATGCTTTCATTTAGATATCGTTCTTGAATATCTAGTTTGTCACTCTCGGCTATCATAAGAGCATAAGCTGATTGCATTACTTTAATACGTATGTGTCTGCGATTAATCATATAAAGAACTTATTGTGTTGAGTTGAGTGCGCAAAGATAGTATTTTACTTAAATTCTTTGGATATAATTGTATGTTTTTTTATGATTTTTAGTTTCATGAATATGCGTATTTAAGAATAATAAAACTTGGTTCTGTTGTAAGGTATTGTAGAATTTCAATTATTAGATGCATGCTTATCAAGAATAACTTAATAATTTCTTTGTAAAACTTTGCGAATTCTTTGCGTAACTCAGCGTAATAGCTATTCCACAAAGAGCTACAAAGTTTTTACAAAGTTGCATAAAGCCCACAGTATTCTGCAACAGAACCTAAAACTTTAAAACAATAAATTCAAAACAAATCTTTTTCCTACTTTTGCCCAAACCAACAAACCATGCAACAAACCAAATATATTTTTGTAACAGGTGGCGTAACTTCTTCTCTTGGAAAAGGAATTATCGCTGCATCTTTAGCCAAATTATTGCAAGGAAAAGGCTATTCTGTTACTATCCAAAAGTTAGACCCTTATCTAAATGTTGATCCAGGAACTTTAAATCCTTATGAACATGGTGAATGCTATGTTACTAATGACGGAGCTGAAACAGACTTAGATTTAGGTCATTATGAACGTTTTTTAGACACACCAACTTCTCAAGCTAATAACGTAACTACTGGGCGAATTTATCAATCGGTTATTGATAAAGAAAGAAAAGGAGAATATTTGGGTAAAACAGTTCAAATTATACCACATATTACTGATGAGATAAAAGAACGAATCCAAATACTTGGTAAAACAGGAGATTATGACATTGTCATTACTGAAATTGGAGGAACTATTGGTGATATAGAATCCTTGCCTTATATTGAAGCAGTTCGACAGATTTTATGGGAATTAGGCCATGAAAATGCACTTGTTATTCATCTTACACTTTTACCTTATCTATCAACAACGGGCGAATTAAAAACAAAACCTACACAACATTCAGTAAAAATGTTGATGCAAAGTGGTGTAAGTCCAGATGTGTTAGTTTGTCGTACCGAACACCATATTACAGATGAAATCAGAAATAAATTAGCATTATTTTGTAATGTTGAAAAACCAGCAATTATAGAATCTATAGATGCTGAAACCATTTATGACGTTCCTGGCTTAATGTTGCAAGAAGGTTTAGATCTAGTAGTATTAAAAAAACTAAAATTAGCCTTTGAAAAAGAATCAAACTTAGATAAATGGAACGATTTCTTATATAAATTTAAAAACCCAAAATCTGAAATTAAAATTGGACTTATAGGAAAATATGTAGAACTCCATGATGCCTATAAATCAATTGTAGAAAGCACCATTCATGCTGGAGCTGCTAATGAAGTTAAAGTTAATATAGAATGGATACATTCTGAGGACTTAGAAGTTAAGAATATTCCAACTATATTAAAAGAATTAGATGGTGTTATCGTTGCGCCTGGTTTTGGATCTCGTGGTATTGAGGGAAAAATAAAAGCAGTTCAATATGCACGTGAAAACAAAATCCCTTTCTTAGGAATTTGTTTGGGTATGCAAATGGCTGTGATAGAATATGCAAGAAATGTTCTAGGTTATATTGATGCGAATTCAACTGAAATGGATGAAAGTACTAAACATCCAGTTATTGATATTATGGATAGCCAAAAAGAAGTGACTGAAAAAGGAGGAACGATGCGTTTAGGTTCATGGAAATGTAAGTTAAAACCCAATTCTATTGTTTCTAAGGCTTATGGTAAAAAAGTAATAGCTGAAAGACACAGACATCGTTATGAATTTAATAACAAGTATTTAGGTGATCTAGAAAAAGCAGGTATGATGGCAACAGGTATCAATCCAAAAACTAAACTAGTTGAGATTATAGAAGTTATAAACCATCCTTGGTTTGTTGGAGTGCAATACCATCCTGAATATAAAAGTACAGTATTGAATCCACATCCTTTATTTATTAGCTTTATTAGGGCTGCTTTGGAACAATCTTTGTCTAATGGAGACTAGTAATTAACTAAATAATGTAGCGATATTGGTCATCCAGCACAAAACTTTAAACTTTAAACTTTAAACTTTAAACCTTTTAGGTATCTTTGCGGCTTGTTTTCAGCCAAAACAGGTGCTAGAATGACAATTTGACACAAAACATAACTAAATGGAAGATAAAAAATTTGATCCGAATAGCCTGATTGGTTTTATTTTAATGGGAATGATACTTATGTGGATGTTCTACAATCAATCTAAAAACGCTAAGATTGAACAAGCAAAGAAAGAAACAGAACAACGGGTTGCCGATAGTATTCAAAAAGTCAATGCGGTTAATACTAAAGTTATTGATACAATAACTATTGAAAACTCAAACCTTGAGACTCCTATAGAAGTAGCTGTTAATTCAACAGATTCTGTAGCTAGAGTTCAAGCACAATCTCGTTTAGGAGCCTTTGCTTATAGTACAAGTTTAAACTCTGCAAAAGATGATACAACGACTATTGAGAATGATGTCCTTAAAATTGTTGTAAGTAATAAAGGAGGTCAGATTCAGGAGGTTTTAATAAAAGAACATAAGACCTATGATATGAAGCCTTTGTATTTGGTTAAAGATCATAATGCTAATTTACAAATAGATTTTTCAACTCAAGATAATCGTGTGTTAAGTACAAAAGACATGTACTTTGAACCTACTTTAACTGAAAATTCGGGTCATTCTGTTCTTTCAATGAAGTTAAAAGTTGATGAAAACAGGTTTTTAGAGTATCGCTATACCTTAAAACCTACAGACTATATGATTGATTTTGATGTTCGTTCACAAGGCCTAAACAATGTGATTGATAGTTCAAAACCGATTGATTTAACATGGGATATGAAGACTTTTCATACAGAGAAAAGTATTAAATATGAGAATCAATATACCACTTTGGAATACAGTGACGCTGAAGAATTTGATTATTTGAATGCAACAGCTAAAGCAAAGGATGAAGACATCGAATCCGTTAATTGGATTGCATTTAGACAGCAATTTTTTACCTCTATTCTCAATACGAATACACCGATTGAGAAGATGAATATCAAATCTGAAAACTTAGTACAAGATGAAGAAATTGATACACTATTCACAAAACATTTCACGGCTGTAATACCTTTAAAAACTAAAGGAGGAGAATTCAATTATAACTGGAACTATTATTATGGTCCATCAGATTATAATATTCTTAAAACCTATGAAGGTCGTGATTTTGAGCGCTCTATTAATATGGGTTGGGGTATTTTTCGTTGGATTAATAAATATTTTGTCATACCTGTTTTTAATGCGTTAAAAGGAAGTATTGCTAGTTTTGGTTTGATTATTATTCTAATGACTATTGTTATTCGTTTATTAATGTCACCATTGGTATATAAATCCTATTTATCAAGTGCAAAAATGAAAGTACTTCGCCCAGAAATGGAAGAGGTAAATAAAAGATTACCCGGTAAAGAAAATGCGATGAAACGCCAACAAGAGACGATGGCTATACAGAATAAGGCAGGAGTAAGTATGTTGTCAGGTTGTATTCCAGCCTTGCTACAAATGCCAGTATTTTTTGCTTTATTTCGATTTTTTCCATCTTGGTTTGATCTAAGACAGAAAGGATTTTTATGGGCGAATGATTTATCAGCTTATGATAATGTATTAGATTTACCATTTAAAATTCCTGTTTATGGAGCTCATGTGAGTTTATTTCCATTATTGGCATCAATCGCTATATTCTTTTATATGCAAATGAGTCAAAGTCAACAAGCAAATATGCAACCACCGGCACAAGAAGGAATGCCAGATATGCAAAAAATGATGAAAATTATGTTGTATATCTCACCTGTGATGATGTTGTTTTTCTTTAACCAGTATGGAAGTGGATTGAGTTTATACTACTTTATTTCAAATGTATTGACATTAACCATTATGTACGTAATTAAAACTTGGGTTATTGATGAAACGAAGGTTCATGCAATGGTTGAAAAGAAAAAAGCCCAAGCACCTAAAAAGAAATCAGCTTTCCGTCAACGTATTGATAGTGCGATGAAACAAGCACAAGCACAACAAGAATTACAGAAAAAAGGGAAGAAGAAATAAGATTCTCATTACTTTGTCAAAGTTCTCAGAGTGCTCCAATTAACTTTGACAAAGTTTAGTTTGTACTACCTTGTCAAAGTATCTAGAGTGCTCCAATTAACTTTGACAAAGTTTTATTATTAAACCTATGAGAACAATTATAGTTGCAATATTCAAAATACTAAAAAAGGGTATTAAGTTATTCTTAATAAGTATAATTATAGGACTTTTTTTGGTACTCGTAATACCTTTATTTGGTAATACCTGTAAAAGTGATTTAAACGTAAATAAATTTGATATAATTATAGTCCTTGGAGCGCCAGCATCTAATGATTGTAAGCCAAGTGTAGTTTTAAAAGGACGTATTGATAAAGGAATTGAATTGTTTAATAAAGGCTATGCGAATATGATTTTATTCACAGGAAGTTCTGTATTCAATAGTTGTACAGAAGCGGATGTAATGGCAGATTATGCAAAACAAAATGGAATACCAGAAACAAGTATTTTACGAGAAGATAGAGCTGAAAATACGTATCAAAATGCTTTTTATTCTGTAGAATATATGAAAAAGCTCAAGCTTACCTCAGCTGTAATCGTTACTTCTGAACCCCATATTAAAAGATCTTGTGCCGTTTTTTCTAAGTATGATATAAAATATACAATGATTCCTTCAAACAATCCTAAAAATATAGAAAAGATTAGGCTGTTATTTTGGACACTAGGGGAAAGAATGATTTTATCACATCATATTGTTTTTGGTCATTCTTAGAATGGCCAAAAATTATTATCATGCCATATTTCTTCTTTGAATGCATTATTGAGTTCAACTAACATTTTTGAATGTTCTCCTTCCCAAGCGGCTAGAATCCTATAGAGTTCTTTTTCATTAGGGTCTGTTGCTTCTTTGGCACGAGATTCATACAATTTTACAGCATTCATCTCAAAATCAATAGCAGATGAAATAGCCGCAGCTTCAAAACTGGCAGCATTGATTTCTTTTTTAATTTTATCTGTTAATACTTTTAGTATTACAGTTTCTTCTGGGTTTTCCTGAGGAACATCTGGCTTGATAAAACTATATTTTTTGGTATAGTGAATAAATTGCTTGCTTAAGAATTGGATGTGCTCATCTTCTTCTTCGGCCATCATTTCAAATATTTTTTTAGCTGAAGGACTGTCACATTTCTCTGCGACTGTTTTATAAAAAGTCTTATCTCTTGTTTCTAATAGTATAGCTTCTTTTAAGATATCTTCTGCAGTTCTTGCCATGGTGTTTGAGTTTAATAAGATATATACAAATTTACCTCTTTATAATATACTCTCAACATAAATAGGTATTCAAAAGTTGAAGTGAAATTATTTGAGTCAAGTAATTTTGATTATTTTCTAATGTTATTCTTTTAAATATCAAAAACAACATCATCATAAGGCAACCTAAAACGAGTACCTCTCAAGCCTTCGGGTTTTCCTTTTCCCACAGCAATAGCCATATTTATTTCAGCTGTTTTAGGAAGTTTTAAAAACTTTTTTATTCGTTTAGAATCTAAACCTTCCATGGGTAAGCTGTCATAACCTTCAGCAACAATACTCAACATAAACGTTTGTGCGGCAAGAGCAGTGCTTTTTTGTGTTACCACTGGGATGTGTTTACTATAAACGTCTTGCATAAAAGGTGCTTTTCTACTTTTATTCCAAACGTAAATACGTTTAACAAGGTCTCTTAAACAAGGAAATGATAAATTGTAAAATTGAGGTATTACCGTACTGAAATAACTTAATTCACTACTGCCAAACAATTTATTTTTTATGTTTTTGGTTTCAACTTTTTCCAATCTTTTTAGATGTACAGCTTGCCGTTCTTTCCAAAGATCAGGTCTAGCTACAAAAATCACAATTTCTGAAGCTGTTATAGCACCAAGTTGGTTTAAACATAATCTTGCAACTTCTTTTATAGATTCTTTAGATTTAATTCGATAAAATTCCCAGAGTTGCATATTGCTACTGCTGGGAGATTTAATGGCTCTTTCTAAGCTATTTTTTACGACAGATTCTGGAAGGTCAAAGTTGGTATCAAATTCGCGATAGGCTCTTCTTTTGTCGACAATTTGATTGAATATTTCTGAATTGTTAGTCATGCTAAATCTTTTTTTATAAATCGTAATAATGACATTATTTTAGATATTTCTTATACGATACTTTTTATGAGTATAGTAAGATTATTACTTATTTTGATTTTGACCTCTGCCCATTCTACGACCTTTTCCATTACCCATGCCATGACCATGGCCAACACCTTCTTTTTCATGTAATTCTTCATGTGCATCAAACCAATCGGGTTTTGGAATATCGTTGTCATAGATATAAGAAGCAATTTTTATAATATCGGCTTCTTCATAAGCCAGATAAGGCATTACCTCAAACTGATCTTTGGTTCCTTGCATCAGTATATTTTCTTCTACGGGATTACTAACCCAATAAGTTATGTTTTTGATGAAGTCATCTTTATCCATAGAAGCTCTTAAATAGCGTCTTTTTACAGCAAAAAATGGAGGTGCTAACATAGTTGAATCGACCTTCCCAATATGGTTGTGACAGAGCATACATTTTTGGTCAAAAAGTTTTTGCCCAATAGTATCTGTTACTACCTTTGTTATCAATTTTGAACTACTTTTTGTTTTTTTATCTCTTGCCTTTGATGATTCACAACTTACAAATATTACTAGAGTTAGTATTGATAAAAAAATCCATTTTTTTGCTGATTTCATATTTGCTTATGTATATAGTTCGACTAATAAGATAATAACTGCTAGTTTAACTTTGTTTTTTAAAAATTCTTTTGCTAAAGTATGTGTTTTTATTTGATTTTATACTATCGAATTCTTGTGTTCGTTTGAGAAAACAATAATCTCTTATTTAGATGGCAATTTTTCAATATTTGTTAAGCGAATTAAATTATTACTCATTAATAATTTCTAATAGATTTGGATAATTAATCAATAACAATTCCTTTTGTGTGAATAGATTTGGGTATTTCAAAAAGTGATTCAGAAGTTGTTCTATTGTATTAGTTGCCACAACAAAACATAGAATTGCATTTTAGTTAGAAATAATTTCTCCATTAATCATTTCAATTTTTCGATCTGCCATATTGGCAAGTTCTTGATTATGAGTAACAATGACAAAAGTTTGCCCATATTTATCTCTTAATTTAAAAAATAATTGATGTAAGTGCTCCGCAGAATCAGTATCTAAATTACCACTAGGCTCATCTGCAAAAATGACTTGAGGATTATTGATTAGTGCTCTAGCCACAGCAACTCTTTGTTGTTCTCCACCAGATAATTCGTTGGGTTTATGGTAGAAGCGGTCTTTTAAACCTAAAAAATCTAATAACTCTTTTGCTTTTATTTCTGTTTCATTTTTATTCTTTTGAGCAATAAAGGCAGGAATACACACGTTTTCAAGTGCAGTAAATTCAGGTAAGAGTTGATGGAATTGAAATATAAAACCAATATGTTGGTTCCGAAATTTTGCTAATTCTTTTTGATTGAGTTCTAATATATTCAAATCATTGATGTGGATTTTTGTAGCATCATTTTTTGAGGGTTTGTCTAATGTACCTAATATTTGTAATAGTGTTGTCTTGCCAGCGCCAGACGGACCAACAATTGCGACAATTTCTCCTTTTTTAATAGAAAGAGATACTCCTTTTAGAACTTCAAGAGCACCATAGGATTTACATAGATTTATAGCTTCAATCATCATATTGGTTGCGAATATAAATAAAATGGCATATTTATTGTCGTAAAATGAATAGAAATTTATTAAATAATTAAATGAAAAATAAATATAGTTTATTACTTTTAGGAGTGCTTTTTGATGCAATTGGGATGCTTTCCTTCGCAATTCCTGGTATTGGTGAATTTAGTGATGTGATTTGGGCACCTTTGGCTTCATTTCTTATATATAAGATGTATAAAGGAACTGAGGGAAAAATAGGAGGATTAGTTACTTTTGTAGATGAGATTATGCCAGGTTTAGATGTTATACCTACTTTTACACTCATGTGGATTTATAAATTTCTTATTAAGAAAGGTAAATAATATATATAATGAATGTTCATTTTCTGAAACTTTCTATTCTAGTTGCTAGTTTAGCTTTTGGTTTTGTTGTTCAAGGTCAAGATAAACCTATTGATTTACAAGTTAAGGATTCATCTTTCGTTTTTGGAGACTATATTATTTTTGAAGGAGATACATTACTTATAGAGTTAGATGAAGTTCATTTGCTCAAAAAATTAAAGTTTAAAAATAATAATGATAGAAGTTATTATTATTGGTTTAGAAAAAAAGTACATAATGCCTATCCCTATGCTAAAATGGCACAAGATAGATTGACAACTATTAGTAATCGTTTAAATAAGATAAAGTCAAAAAGGAAGCGAAAACAATATACTAAACGATTACAAAAGTATTTTGAATATGAATTTACCGAACAATTAAAAAAACTTACTCGTACCGAAGGTCGTATACTTATTAAATTGATACATCGTCAAACAGGAGAGACAACTTATAATATGGTTAAGGGTTTAAGAAGTAATTGGAAAGCTTTCTGGTATGAAGGAACAGCCAAACTTTTTAAATTGTCTTTAAAGAATGAATATCATCCAGAAAATATTAATGAAGATTATCTCATAGAAGATATTTTACAAAGAGCTTTTAATGATATGACTTTAGAAAGACAAGAAACTAAATTAGATTTTGACTTCGAAGAACTCTCCAAAAAGAGACATAAGTTCATAGAGATAAACAGATAAACACTTTTTTTTAAAATATTTATTAAAAAGTGAAAAATTATTGATTTTACAATTCTGCAATTTAAAGCACTCATTATTGACAACTTACTACCAGTTGCTTGTGTGTATTGAGAATATGTTGTTAATATCGCTATTCTTTTGATTTGGGGCAATTGTATTTATTCATTTGGAGAATAATTTTTTATTTTTTCTTAAAAAACACTTGCCGGTTAAAAATTATGTATTACATTTGCACCCGCTTTGGGAGGGAAAAAGGAATAAGTTCAT